>CAYJWI010000018.1:0-18683 GCA_964373815.1 uncultured archaeon
CTTTCATTTTACTTGGATTTATCTACAATGTCGAAACCGGCTCACTTGAAGCAATCAAAGCGCTTGTGGAAACAAACATGATTTGTAACGGGCATTTTGCCCAACTTCATCTCGTTGAGGAAATCAAGCACGAAAAATTGGCCAATGAAATTAAAACCATCATCTTGCAATCCCCATACAGGGAAAGATTTATTCAGGGATGCGATTTACACGATCGATTGTATGAAGAGATGGTAGTGTAATTGTTGTTGTCCTACACCACAACTCGCACTTAATTCTTCCGGGCGGCCCAGCCAATATATGGCGATTTACTATTACCTGCCGGCCATTGCCTCAATTTTGATTGGGACAACGATTAACCTTTTTCTGACATGGGTGCTTGGGAACAAGTACGCGAGTGTCCAGAGGGCGTTCATTTTCACGCTCTCAAAATTCTCCCTTCTTTCATTTTTATGGACTTATTTTTCATTTTACGAGTACTGGGTGGTATTGCTCCTCATCGGGTACTATCTTCTATTTGCAAGGATATACCACGTAAAATCTTTTTCAAGGGGGTTAAGGTTCCTATTCCTTAGCACGGTATTCAGCATGTCCTCGCGGCTCGTCCTTATTGGCCCGGTTGCGGATTACATGTCGGTATTTATCTATTAGGCCCTTGCGTACTTTTCCCCGCGAGGCCAGATTGCGCAAGTCATTCCGGCAATGTTTTAGGGTTTTACCCTTCCGTACTTGTCCTCATACCTTTTGATGTCAAGCTCATTGAAGTGCCCGAACGAGACCTCGAGGAAGCGCGCTTTTTTGGACGCGAGCATCCGATGCTTCGCCCTGCGCGGAACAATAACCACTTTTCCTTTTGCAAGCTTTTTTTTCTTCCCGTTGATTATGGCCGTAAGGCCGGAATCGAGCGCAACCCAGAGCTCTTCCCTTCTCCTGTGTGACTGCAGGGAAAGCACGCCGCCTTTGTTCACGGTGATTATCTTGACTGTGGCTTTCTCATTCGTCGCGAATTCCTCGAATTTGCCCCACGGCTTGCGGACTGTTTTTGGCTTTTTCATAGCTTAAGGTTGGCTGTAAATCTTTATATATTGTTTCAGTCAAGGTTGGTACAATGTTGAATCCAAAGGAACTGCTGGACATTTTTACGGGCAGAACCCCTATTGAAAGCTTCGCGCGCAGGGACATAAAGATTACTGATTCGCTCATAACTTTCGCCGTGGTTTTCTGCGGAGTCGCGGTCCTGCTCGCTGGAGAATATTTCCTTTTCAGGGGTGCTTCGCTTCTCCTCTCCAAAGCTGACCTGCAGGCATCCATTATAGAGTTGCTTATAATAGCCTTTGGCTCGCTCGTGCTCATCCCTGTAGGCTTCGTTTTCCACGTGGTTTTTGCCTATGCCTGGGGTGCCTTCCACTGGTTCATCGCAACAAAACTCGCAAAGTCCCATGAAAAGCTGAATGATTTCAATGCATCGGTAATTGCGCTGTTTGCATCAGCAAGGCTCATGCAGGGGCTTGTATTCCTTGTGCCAGTGGTAGGGTGGATTGCTGCCGCGCTCTTCCAGGTTTACAGTGTGGTGCTGATGTTCAAGTTCGTGAAGGCGAGGTTCTCACTTTCGAACGCCCAGTCGGCGATAGTGATTTTCATACCGCTAAACATCATAATGCTTTTCCTGCTCCTCGTCTCGATAATAGGCTCTGTGGCAATCCTCGGCCCACGGTTCCTTGTGAGTGCATGAACGATTATGGTTATTTCACTTGGTAGCCTCTTTTGTGCAGCAACTCATTGATTTGGTGCCCTTTGTCAGGGTCTAACAGCGTAATTTCGTCTGCCACCATCTTCATGCGCCTTAACCTTGCTTCACTGACTTTCTCATCTGCAGGCGGAAGCTCTCCAATTTTTTTTATAACCTCTTGCAGAACTCTCTTTGCCAGCCCGTTCCTATATGCCTGTGACTTCACGAATCTCGTGTGCCCCGTATTTCCTTTTAGTTCTACAAGACGATCATCAAGGTAATTAGCAAAGCCTCTTTTAGACAGTATTTTTCCTTTCTGGTCCGCATTCGGATCGAGGAGTTCAAGCAACCTCTCTGTTATGATTCCTGCCTCGTTTTCCAAATGCAGGCTCTCCAATCTGGCAATTTCCAGCATTCTTTTTTTCCCAGAAAGCCCCATTCTTCTCGGAATTTCAGGCGGCGGTTTATGCTGATGCATAAAAAAAGATTGTTTGCTGGGCATTTAAACCTAACTTTTTCAGCGCAGGAGCCTTTTCGTCCAGTGCGGCACTTCTTTTACCATGTCAGAGGCAGTAAACCCGTAGCCCATTTTTTTGCGCAGCGAATCCCCTATTTTTCCGCTCACAAAGGCTGCAGCGCAGGCAGCCTCAAGCGGCTTCGCCCCCAGCGCAATGTACGCGGCGCAAAGGCCTGCGAGCACGTCCCCTGTGCCCCCTTTTGTCATCCCCGGGTTGCCGGTTTTGTTGAGGAAGGTTTTTTTGCCATCACTGATAATGTCCGTGCTGCCCTTCAGAAGTATGACGCAATTGTGCCTCGCCGCGCACATCCGCACCGCATTGATTTTTTCGGCAAGGGCTTTTCCGTGGAGGGAAACGCCGGAAAATGTTTCGAACTCCTTTTCGTGCGGGGTGATTATTTCCTTGCCAGAAAGCACCATCCCCGTGCAGGCCCTCAAGGCATCGGCATCCAGCACCACTTTTCCAAGAGCTCCTTGCACAAATTTTCGTGCGAGCAGAAGAGTGGTTTTTTCCCTTCCCATCCCAGGCCCTATCAAAGCGGCATCCGAATTTTGCTCGAGCGCAAGCAGGTGGCGGAGTTGTTTTCTCGAAAAGAATTTTCCGTGGAACTTTTTCACGATTATGTCAGGCGAGTATGTGTTAATTGCCCAGCCCACCTTTTCAGGCGCGGCAACAGTGCAAAGGTCAGCTCCCGCCCTTAGTGCAGAGTTTGCAGATGAGGCAGCAAGCATCGCGGCGCCGGCAAGACCTTCCGAGCCTGCTATCACAAGCACTTTGCCGTTTTCGCCCTTGTGCGAACCCTTTTTCCTCGCGGGGAAGTATTTTTTTATTCCGGCCCATGTTACGGCAGAGTGCATGCTCTACACTTTCTTTGCAAGCCCTTTTCGCAGCGCATCGCTTATTTCCTTTCCGGACGCCCTGCCGCGCAGCTCTTTCATCGCATCGCCCATGAGCGCGGAGAAAGCCCTCTCGCCTTCGGCCTTTATGAGCGCGGAGTTCCTCTCGATTACCTGCGCTACAACCTGCGAAACGGCGCTCTTCCCCGCGCTCTGCGTGCCTTTACGCGCAAGCAGCTGGTCAATCCCAAGCCCGGGGTTTTTGCATTTTTCAATTATGAGCTCTTTTTGTATTTCCTTCGCAACCTTTCCGCTGTTTATTGCGGATATGAATTCCTCGAGCGCTTTCGCGTCCAGGTTCCGTGCCGTGGCCCCTTCCTGCTTTGCCGCGGCAGGGGCTTCGAGCTCGCGCCTCGCCTCTACAAGCCCCTCGAGCAAAAACACGGCGGTCTTTTTCGCATCAGCGCCGCCCATCACGGCTTTTTCGAAAAGCTTCGCGTAATTGCTAAGCTTCATTTCATCAATATGCTTTTCATTAAGCCCCCATTTTGCGTAAAGCTTTTCCCTCTCCTCAAGGCTTCTTGGCAGGCTTTGCCTGATTTTCTGCAAAAGGTTCGTGTCCGCGACAATCGTTTCGAGGTCGGTTTCAGGGTACATCCTCGCAGCCCCGGGAAGCGGCCTTAAATATTCAGTGTTGCCGTCCTCGAGCGCGCCCCTTGTCTCTTCCGGAACGCCGTCAAGGCACTGGACTGCCCTTTCGCATACCGCTCTGAGTGCGGAGAGTGCCTTTTCCTTCTGCCCAGCGACAATTACGAAAGCGTCATCCTTCGAGCAGCCGAGCTCGGTTTCCATTTCGATTATTTCCTTCTCATTTATCCCGTAATTAGGCATCTCGTCGCTGTGGAATATCCCTCGCAGGCCTGCCCTTTTCTTCACCTGGTCCGCGAATTCGGTCCCTACCCTTCTGCCGGGCTGTATCTCGAAACCGGCGAGCCCAGAGAATTTTTCAAGCCTTATCCCGAAAATGCTTTCCCCTTTTGCGAGCGAATTTTTGAGTATTTTCGACTCCGTGCTCTTGAAGACATGGGTTATGTTTTTTGGCTCGGAGTAAAGGGCTGTCTTGGTAACCCCCCTCCCTGCAAGTTCCTGCTTTAGTTCGAGCAGGCGCAGCTGCCTTCCTACTTCCCTTCGCACATATTCATCTATTAGTTCAAGTTCCTGCACGCCCTTTATCTCGACCCTCGCACCTCCCCTTATGGAGACGTTTAGGTCCTGCCTTATGGAACCGAGCCCTCTGCGCGCCTTTCCCGTCAGCCTGAAGACATTCCCTATCGCGCGCGCGACTTCCTTTGCTTCCTCTGGGCTCGCGATTGTCGGCTCTGTTGCGAGCTCTATTAGCGCAATGCCGAGCCTGTCGAGCCGATAAGTGATGTTTTCATTTGTCCTCTCCATGGGCCTTGCGGAATCTTCCTCGAGCACGAGCGTTTGTATCCCAATGCCTTTCTGCTTTGCATTGACCATTCCGCCTGTTGCAACCAGCATCGTGCGCTGGAACCCGGAAGTATTGCTGCCGTCAATCACGTTTTTCCTCATCACGAACATTTCATCTAGTATGTTGCAGCCGCACATCAGCGCAACCTCGAGTACCGCCCCCAGGGCTTCTCTGTCTACGTCCTGCGGAGGCTCCTCGTCAAGCTCGACTAGCGAAACCGTGTCGCGGTAGCCTTCATAAATGTAGTGCAGCCCCTTCTCGAAAGCCTCAAGCGCGGCCCTGTCGTGCTCCCCTAACTCGGAAACAACCGGCCTTAGCCTTCTCTTCACCTTGAAGTGCGGCTTGTCTTCGCGCAGGGCCGAAGGCGTCCTTGAGAACAGTTTGCCGGTGTCAAGCTGCTGGTGGCACTCGAGCCCGCACTTCAACCCAAGCGCCTTGTAGTCGTATTCCATTTAACCAACCAGCCTCGTGAATTCGCTTATCTCCCCGCGCAGGTTCTTTCCCACCAATTCCCTCGCTTTTTCTTTCGGGTAGTTGCCGAGCAGCCATGAAAGTTTTATGAATGCTGTTTCAGCAGTCATGTCCTCGCCGCAAACCACGCCCATCCTGAGAAGGTAGGTCGCGGGCGTGTAAACGTGCATCTGTGCCCTGCCGAAAATCGTCTGGCTTGCCATGACGGCAATGCAGCCGCTTTTGCATATTTTTTTTATTGTTTCAAAAATTTTCCTGTTGGGTTTGCTGTTCTTATCGCTCACTTCTATCCCTATCTGCCCGAGGCCTGTCCCCTCAATGACAAGCCCTTTGTACTTTTTTTTCAGGATGAAATCGAACTGCTCCGGGTGCATGTTCGGGTAGGCTTTTACCATCGCCACCCTGTTCTCCATTTTCGGGAAGACTACAAGTTTTTTGGAAGGGTCTTTCCTTGTGTAATCCTTTTTCACGAACTCTATTTCCCTTGTCTCGAAGTTTACTCTTGCGATGGGTGTATCATTTACCGGCTTGAAAGCATCGCGCCTGCTTGAATGCAGTTTCCTTGTCTTGCACGCTGGCAGTATGGCGCAGTAATCGTCATTGGTGGATTCGTGCATGCAGATGCCTACCCCCACAAAATCGGTTTTTGCGATGAACTCTGATGCGCACACTAGGTTCATTGCGGCATCATTGCTCCCCCTATCAGTGCTCCTCTGCGAGCCCACAAGTATTACCGGAACCTGCACGTTTTCGAGCATGAATGCGAGTGCTGCGGAAGTGTAGTGCATTGTGTCTGTCCCATGCGGCAGGAGTATCCCTTTCACGGATTTGTCCCTGCACACTTGCGCAATTTCCTTTGCGATGAGGCTGTAGTGCTCTATCCTCATGTTTTCGGAGGCAATCTGGGTTATCTTCTTTGTCTTGAAGTTTGCAACCTCCCGCACTTCAGGGAACATTTCAAGCAGGTCTTCGGGGCCAAAGCCTGCAGTGACAGAGCCTGTCCTGTAATCTATCTTGCTTGCAATTGTCCCACCTATGTGAAGTATCTGTATTGTGGGGAGGCTTGGGTTGAAAGGGAAAATTTTATTTTTTTTTGCAGTGGCAGGCGGCTGTGGCAGCCTCTCTACTTTTTTTATTTTTTCAAAGGCAATGCCAATGTTGTACCCGCTTTTGAGCTTGAGTGCTAGGCAATCCTTCCTTTCAAGCAAAGCCTGTGGCAGGATGCTGCCCTCAAAAATGCCGGAGGATGCCTGCAGGCTTACATATCCGCCTTCCTTCAATTTGTGCTTCTTGAGGAATTTTGCATAATCCAAGGGCATCACTTTCCTTTCCCGAATTCGGTTATTTCGCCGACATAATTCCTCTGCATCATCCTCTTAATCTCGCCCATCTCATGCGTCTGGCCAAGCACCCACATGAGCTTCACGTAAGCCGTTTCCGTTATCATGTCATAGGCAGGGATTGCCTTGAGCCCCTTTATCCTGGTGCCTGTTTCTGCTTCATAAAGGCTTTGCCAGCTGCTCCCCAAAGAACAATCGCTCGTAATAATCACAGGAACGTTCTTTTTCCTCGCATATCCTATTGCCTCCTTAATTGAATTGTTCAAAGTGGGCAGCAGGCCGAGGCCGTAACCTTCAAGGACAATCCCTTTGATGCCCTTGTCGACAAGCCCGTTTATGATTGCAGTGTCAAACCCCGGGTAGGCCTTGAGAATTGCGACCCTTGTTTCAAGCTTGTTGTATAGCACAGGCTTTTCCTTGGACCTTTTCCTGTATGGGACATTGAACTTTGGCGAATATTCTATGGTGCCAAGCTGGTCTGCGCCCGTGCTTTCAAACCCGCTGAAATCAGTCGCATTCACCCTCCTTGCCCTAGTGCCCCTTATTATTTTCCGGTTGAACACGATTACTGTTTCCCCAAGGTCTGAATTGGCGGCAACCACTATTGCCGTCCTTGTGTTGATCCTTGCATCGGTTGTCGGCTCGCCCGGGTCTACCTGCGAGCCCGTGAAAACAATCGGCATGTTGATGTTCTGTATGAGGAAAGAGATCGCGGAGGCGGCGTAGGGCATCGTGTCTGTGCCCATTGTTATCACCACGCCGTCATAATCCTTCATTTTGTAGTAAATAGTGTTTGCAAGCGTGAGCCAGTGCTGTGGCATCATGTCCGCACTATCCATCCTGAAAATGTTTGCAGTGTCAATTTCGAAGCTGTCCTGTATTCCAGAAACCCTTTTCAGGACTTCCCCCTGCTCAAGCTCGCCGTATTTTAAGCGCCCATTCTCCATTTTTGCCCCGATTGCGCCTCCCATGCCTATGACAAGTATTTTGGGTTTCCTGCGGGCCATGCAGATAACTGGGCAAGGCTCTTTTTTTATTAGTTTCTAATGCTCAATACTAGTGGTGGCGGGTTGCTTCTAAGGGAACATCTAAGGCAGGAGAAGGTCGAACGCGACCTCGCGAAGATTATGCTCATAATAGCCGAAAAGAGCAGGCTCGTGCAGAAGGCCTTCCTCACGCACGGCGGCCTTGCGGAAACGAGCAATATCCATGGCGAGCGGCAGATGGAGCTCGACAAGTACGCAGACAAAATCTTTCTCGATGCAATGGAAAAATCCCGGCTCGTGAGAACAGTCGCTTCCGAAGAGCAGGATGACATAGTGGAGATTGTGAAGGCGCGCGGAAGCTACGGCGTGACCCTAGACCCGCTTGACGGCAGCTCGCTAATCAAGACAAACCTTGCTGTAGGCACCATTGCTGGCTTTTTCAATGAAGGAGACGTGCTCGAAAAAGGCTCGAAGATGGATGGCGCCATGTACATCGTCTACGGCCCCCTAACTTCGCTCGTCTACACCGCGAAAAACGGGGTGCACGAATTCATCCTCAACGCAAAAGGGAATTTCGAGCTGAAGAGAAGTGACATACAGATTCCCGAAGGCAAGGTCTACTGCCCCGGAGGGCTGCGCGGCGAGTGGCTTGCAAAGCACGCAAAGTACATCTCCAGCCTCGAAAAGGGCGGCTACAAGCTCCGATTTTCAGGCGGCTTTGTGCCGGATTTCAACCAGGTACTCTCCTATGGGGGGGTTTTTTCATACCCTGCGACCAAGTCCGCGCCGCAGGGAAAACTCAGGCTAATACTCGAGGCAAACCCGATGGCGCTCATTGCAAAGCAGGCCGGGGGCGATGGCTCGGACGGCTCTAGGGCGCTGCATGAGATAAAGCCACAAAGCCTTGGCCAGAGGACGCCGCTCTACCTGGGCGGGAAGAGGGAAATCAGCCTCGCGGAAAAGTATCTGGGCAAGTGATTTTTACCAACCCAACGGAAGCCTGTGCCTTTAAACTTTGAATAAATCGTAGGCGTTTTTTCTGTGGCTTATTTTGGAAATTATTATTTCATCTTCCAGGAGTTGGTAGATTATCCTATATTTGCCTGCCCTCGCGCTCCTGTAATTCTTCCATTTGTTCTTGAGCGGCTTTCCAAGATAGGGGTTTGCTGAAATTTTCTCTATTTTTGCAATTATTTCTGAGCACACAGATTTGTCAAGTGTGTGTAGGCTCAACTGGGCATCTGATGAATAGTATGTCTTGTATTCCACAAAACTGTTGGGGTTTTGGGTGGTTATTATCGCTTTTGTTCAGTTCGTATGAACGAGGTGAACTAAAGCCCAAGGCGCTTTTTCATTTCCTGGTGGGTTATTGTCTTTGCCTGCCTGTGCTCTCTTTGCGCCTTCTTTATTGAGCGGATGTCGTCTAGGAATTCAAGCTCATCAAGCTTCTCGGCGAATGCCTTGCGCGCAACCTCGCTCCACTTTACCTCCCTGTGCGAGCGCATCCTCTCGTGCAGCCTGTCTTCAACAGCAAGAGTCATGTTGGCCAAAACAACCACTTATGTGTAATATGTGTATGCACATATTTAAAGGCTTTCTTTTGGCTTAATTCCTTTTCCCTTTCCGCCCTCAAGCCTGTAAGGGAACCAGTTTACGATATGCTCCTGCATTGTGAAAATGTCCATGTTTATTATGTCCTGCGAGAACTTTTCCTTTATATGCCCGAGGATTTTGCGCAGCTCTTTTACGTTCTCGACGGCAAACTCCGCCGCGAGGTCATACTTGCCAAGGGTTATTGTTGCAAAAGTGGATTTCGGGTTCTGTGCTATGAACTCTATGAGTTTTTCTGTCACGGAATGGTCCTTTAGTGAAAAGTCCACCTGTACCTGCTGAAAGCCGAACTTCTCGAAATCGACGTCAAGCACTTTCGCGCCGAGTATGCCAACTTTCACGAGCTTTTTTATCCTGTACTTTACGACATTCGTTTCCGTGCCGGTGATTTTGGCAAGCTCTACAAGCGGGGTTCTCGAATTTTTAGCGAGGTTCAATACGATTCTATAATCCGTCTCATCGATGTCTGGTTCGGTGAGTGTTTCGGAATATTTTGTGTGTATGAGTTCCGATTCACCCTCAAAAAAGAACCTGAAGTTGAACCTGTGCGTGGAAGTTAGTGTGAGTATTTCCTGTTCGAGTATGTATGCGCCGAATTTTTCCCTGAACGGAACCAAAAAATGGTAGAGGTCATGGAAGTCCCTGGCCAGCACAAGGAACGTTACGTCATATCTTCCCTCAAGGCCCGCGAAATAGGCTATGGATTTGTAGCCACTGATGAATTTCACTATCTCTGCATCGATGGTAGGGGTTGTCTTGTGGAACTTGTAGAATAGCTTGTAGTAGAACCGGTTGAGGTTTGAGACGTGGATTGTGGTAAGGAAGTTTTTCACATAGCCTTCCTTTACAAGCCTCTTTACCCTGAATGCCGCGGTTTCCTTTGAAATGCGCAGTTTTTTGCCAAGTTCCTTGAACGAAACCCTGCTATCCCTGTCAAGTTCGTAGAGAATCTTCCTGTCCTGCAAATCTAGCTGCCCCACTACCATAATACTACTTAATGCAAATTACCTTATAAATTTTTGCATTTTAAGCAATTTTAGCTAAAAAACTCTTATTATTCTAAAAAACACTAATTAACTAAGAAACATTAACTGGTGATTAAATGGTGGCCTTACCTACTGCTCCAAAAACGAGTCTCCGTGGGTTGAAGAATTACCTGCTGAACGTACGCCCTTATTCATGGGTAGACCTTGTCTTGCTAGGGTATCTCGCAAAATTTTTTGTTACGCAAAACCTGATTTTTGCTTTTTCTGATGCGTATTTCATTTTGGGGCTGCTCTCGCTCTGGTTTTTTTTCAACATTATCCTTGAGAAGAAGCACAATTACAAGTATAGAGGGGCCGTTTTCCCTGTGCCGGCGGTTGCTTTTCTGGTTCTGGCTTTGGGCATCGGATTTGCAAACAATCCGGTTTCACTTCTTTTCGTTGCCTTTTCAACAGTTTTTTCTTTTCTATATTTGCAGAAGAAGGCTGTGCCATTGCTCGGCAAGCTGAGCTTTGCTATCCGTGGGGCGATACAGGCGGGATATTTTCTTTATGCGCTTTCATTTTTCACGAATGATGTTTTTTCAGTTGGCGCTTCTGTAATTTCCGCAATGGTTTTTTGCATATATGGCGCGAGGTCGATTGTAGGGGATTTGAGGGATGTGAAACACGATTGTGAATGGAAGAAGATAACCCTGCCTGTAGCCTTTGGCCGCAGGAATGCCGCGTTTATCACGATTGCCCTGCTTGTCGCGGCTGCGGCCCTGCAGGTTTTTTATTTCCATTCCTATCTGGTTTCAGTGCCCGTGCTTTTGTTCATGGTTCTGCTTTTCTTTTATGAAAACGGTTATGTGCTCCATCAGCTTTCCATTTACAAGACGTCATTTGTCCACATAGCTCTGATTTCGCTTTTTACTTCACATGACATTTTCTTCGGGGTATTGATTTATCTAGGGATTTTCCTCAATTCGGTTTTTTACCCGCTGCTTGAAAGGGAATCTAACCCAAAATTCGCACAAGACTGAATGGCCAGTTTTCAAAAAACGCTTTACTTCCTTTCCCTGTTCCACAAATCCACAAGCATCTTGTAATTCTTCGCAACCTGCATCGCCGCTTCCTCGCGCGAAATTTTCTTCTCGTTCAGGAGCTTCATCGGCTCCCAGAAAACCGTCCTTCCTACCGCAAAGCCGATAATGCCCTTAACTTTCGCGCCGACCTTGAGCCATTCCTTCACCTTCTCCGCGTCCTCCCCGCGCCCGAGCGTGATTATCCCGCTCTTCCTCCCGCCTGCCTGCGCCTGCGCTACAAGCGCTTTCGAATCCTCTATCCTCTCAACCCCTTCAAGCTTCCATATGTCAGGCTCGACCCCATAATCCTGTATTTCCTTAAGCGCTGTGACCATGAGCTTTGGCCGCACTTCCAGATCGTACTTCGCCTTCTCGCCGCCAACCTGCGCAAGCTGCCCCCCGGTTGCGGGCACGAGGAGTTCGAACATGAATTTCTTGCCTATTTCGCGGCAATAATCGCTCACTTTCTTGAGCCTTTCGAGCTGCCTTGCATTCAGCGCCTTCTCGCCTTCTGGGTTGTAGCGCACCAGCACTTTTACAATCGTCGGGTCGACGCGCCTTATGTGCTCGCGAAAATCCCGGTCCTCGAAGTCGAATTCGTCCTGCCCGCTTTTCTCCATTGGGGTGCAGGTCATTATGCCTTTCGATTTCGCGTCTTTTAGTATTTTCGAGCCGAACTGCTCATCCACAAGCACCGAAGCGGTTTCTTTGTCCACGCCCATTTTCAGGCTTTCAAGAAAGCCCTCATAGACCATTTCCTTTAGCGAAGAGTATTCCTCTGCCTCCTGTGGGGTCGGCAGCCTGCCCTCTATGCCGAAAAGTTTTTTGAGAAGCGAGCCCCTGTGGTCGAAGGGCAGAACCAGCAAATCCTTCTCGTAACCGGGCATGCAAAAACCTCTGTCTATCAAAACTCTTATTGAAAGAAGTAGAAGAATTATTATTAAATGATTTTTTCCCCAGCTTTAGCCAATCGCCCATGTTCCCTGTTTTTAACCATTTGACCACCAACAACTCTTTATGCTAGCAGTCCTCTTTTCCGGCGGAAAGGACTCCGTTTTCACGGCTTATTACTATATTGAGCAGGGCTGGGAAGTGAAGTGCCTAGTCTCTCTCAAATCCAAAAACAAGCAGAGCTGGATGTTCCACACGCCCGCGATTGAAATGGTTTCCCTGCAGGCAAAGGCCCTCGGCATTCCTGTAATAATCCAGCAAACAAAAGGCGAGAAGGAGCAAGAGCTCCTCGACCTCCAAAAGGCTCTCGAAAAAGCCAAGAAAAAATACAAGATAACCGGGGTTGCGGTGGGCGCCCTGCTCTCCGACTACCAGCACGAGCGCGTTAACCGGGTGTGCCACTCTCTCGGCCTCAAGTGCTTTTCCCCGCTCTGGCACAAAAACCAAGAGCAGCTGCTCCGCGAAATCATCTCGCTCGGTTTTGATGTGCGCATAGTAGGGGTCGCTTCCGGCGGCCTTTCAGGGGAATGGCTCGGCCGCAGGATTGATAGCGAATGCCTTTCGCACTTCGTTGCCCTCAACAGGAAACTGGGTTTCCATGTAGGCGGCGAAGGCGGAGAGTATGAGAGCCTCGTGCTCGATTGCCCGATTTTCCGCAAAAGGATAGAGCTTGGGGAAATCTCGAAAATAATGTCTTCGGAGAACAGCGGGCATTTGGAGATTGCCAGCGCGGATTTGGTGGGCAAAGTTGCCAGTGCAAGTTTGGCCGTGAAATGAAACTTTTTTTCCAACCGGCTTTAGGCTTGCGCTTCATTATTTATTGAATTTTAGCGAATTTTCTCTCCCGCATCAGGGTTTTTCCGTCCACTATTACATCGCAAGTGTTCATGCCGCTCGCGGAGAACACTATTGCGGAAACAGCATCATTCACCGGCATCAAATTATCCTCTAGCCCAAGGGTTATGATGTCGGCTTTCTTCCCAATCTCGATCGAGCCAACATCCGAAAGCCCTAGGCATTTCGCTCCGTTTATTGTCGCCATGTCGAGTATCTGCTGCGAGGAAACTGCGTTCGGGTCCCACTTGTGGTGCCTGTGCAAAAGGGCAGCAAACTTCATTTCCTCGAACATGTCGAGGTTGTTGTTGCTCGCGACGCTGTCGCTCCCAAGGCCCACGGTGACTTTTTCTTCGAGCATTTCGACTAGGGGCATTACCCCTCCGGAGGCAAGCTTCATGTTCGATATGGGGTTGTGGGATACTTTTGCCCCAGCTTTTGCTATCATTCCGATTTCGCCCTTGGTTATCCATATGCAGTGCACGAGAAGCGCGTTTTGCGCGAGAAAACCTATATTCCCTAGGTATTCCACCGCGAGCTTTCCTGTTTTTTTGAGTATGTCAAACCTCTCTTTTCTTGTTTCCCCAACATGTATCCTGCGCAGGAGCTTGCTCTTGTCGCTGTACTCAATCACTTTCATTATTGTTTCCTCATCGCAATTATAGATAGAGTTCGCTGCGATCGCCCCTTTCACAAGCCCGCCTCCAATGCCTGAAATGAACTTCTTCGCCTCCGAAAAACCCTTCCCGTCTGTTACGGTAGAGGAGATGACTCCCCGCACTCCGCTTTGCACAAATGCCTCCAGTCTTTCCTGCGGGAATTTGTAGGAGTCGTAAATGGTGGTGGTGCCGAACCGCACGGCTTCGGCAAGCCCCGCAAGCGTATTCTCCTTCACTTCTTTGCTGGAAAGTTTTTTCTCCTCGGGCCCGAGCTTTGAGAGCCAACCAAAGAGCTCCTCATCATCGCATTTTCCCTTTAGCGAGTGCATGCCGAGGTGCGTGTGCGTGTTCACAAGCCCGGGCATCACAATTTTGCCCGAGCAGTCAATAAGCTCCGTGCTCCCCTCGGGCTTGAGGCCCTTGCCGATTGCGGCAATGCAGTCCCCCTCAATTAGTATGTCCTCTTTTTCAAGAACCCTTCTCTTGCGATCCTGCGTTACAATGAACCTGCAGTTTTTGAGGAGCATAACTGTTTTCCAGTCGGAAAGTTTTAAATGTCAACTAGGATAATGTTCAATTTTCCTTTCCGGTCGATAGAATCCGCGAGGAATTGGTCTGCCCCGAAATCAAGTGATATTTCAAGCGCAGAGCAATTTTTCGTGAACTCTTCAAGAACTTCCATTGCCATTGCATGTGCTTTTTCCATTGTCACATGGTTTTCAGCAAGGAAAATTTTCATCCTCCTGTTCTTCCTCAATTCCACGAAATCCTCAAGCGAAGGCCTGTCATAATATCTTTCAACTCTCTTCCCCCTAACGCTTGGATACCTCTTTGAAAGGAAAAAATTATATGTGCTGGGACGAATTTCCAGGTGCAATTCTTCCAAAGCATTTCTTCTTTTCCTCTCAGTTTCCAAATCTCCCCTTCCCTTTATTGCAAGCCTCCTTCCGCCCACCCTTGGCGTTTTGAATATCACTCTGTGAAAAGGCAATCCGAGAATTTTTACCGCATCCCTTAGGAGCGGCCTTGTGCCTAGGACAAGCGCGGTCCTTTTCACAGCCCTCGTGAATTTGTTCGGCTTCACTTGCATTCACCGTTCACTGGCTCTTTTTCCGTGTAAACCCCGCCGGGGGATGATTCCTTTATTTGCGCGGATGTTAGCCCTTTTTGCTGCCATCTGGTACTGCACTCGAACCCGAACTCGCACCCCGAGCAGAGGTGCTGCGTCCTGCATTTCCCGCCTTCGAGCGAAGTGCTACCCTTTTGTGTTGCAGAACAGCTTTGCGCAACCGCGTCACTCACTTCGAATTCCTTTTCCGAGAATGCTATGCCGGAATCCTCCCCCTCCGCAATTATTTTCACCAAATATTTTCCGGAAAGGTCAGGGGAGAGTTGCTGGCTTATTTTCATGGAAACATCCGGGCCGAGCCTGCCTATTTTCCCGGAAAAGTCCTGCGCGAGGAGCAGGGTTTCCTTGTTGTTTTCGCTTCTTTTCCTGTAAATTTTTACAGCATAACCTGCATCCACCGCATCAAGGCTCCCGTTGTTCACTATTTCCGCAGAGAGGCTCGCTGCCTGCTTTAGCGAAAGCTTTTCAGGCAATGACACTGCGCGTATTTCCAGGTTCGCCGGCTTTTCTCCGAAGTAGAGCACGCAGTCGCTTATCCCGCCTTTCTTCTTGCACCTTGAATAAATGTTCTCGAGCACATCAGCGGAAACCGAAACGCTCCTCGGCCCGATTTTCATGCTTGTGCCGGCGCATGAGGCGCTGCTCGAGCACTCGAACCTAACGCTCCTGGAAGCAGTATCAAAACCCTTTCCGCTAAGCCCAGTGCCGGCCTTGAGCGCTGCCTGGATATTGTGCAGCTTTCCCTCGTTCGCCTCTGCATAATCGAGCGAGTTCCTGATTTCCTTTATTGCCGCATCATTGCCCTGCAGGAAGTACCCCGCGGCGATATAAATCAGCACAGCCGCGACCACGACGACGCCGAAAAGCCTGAAAACCGAGCCTTCCATTTTCTCACCTTCTCCTCTGCCGCGGCTTGAAGATGCTGTGCACTTCCCATTTCCAGAGCTTTTCGAGTATGAAGCCGACAATCATTGTGACTGCAATCACGACGATGAGGCTCTGGTAGTCGCCGATGAAGAAGAAATAGCTCTGCTGCTCCGAGCCCCAGACCTTGAATATCGTGAGGAAGAAAACTGTCGCCACAAGCCCTACTGAAAGGTAGATTATTTTCTCAACCCAGTATGCGATAGCCATGCTAAGGGTAAATGATGGCTGAAGTTGTATTTAATCCTGCAAGGCTTTACTGCCCTATGTTTCCTACCCTTCCATGAGCTCTACTTTTCCCTGCTTTTTGTACATCTCAATTATTTCCTTAACCGTGGTGCTCTCTTCAGGCTTTTTTTCGCGGAATTTTATCATGCGCGGGAACCTCAACGCATACCCTGTACCGTCCTTGCCCTTTCCCGCGGTGTGCAGGGGGCTGCGCGTTATCTCATCCGCCACCACTTCGATTACATAGGCCGGCTTGGCCCACACATCTGGCTCGACTTCAGAATCCACTCGCGCAGGCTTCTGCTTCTGCGCGAGCTTGCTCAGTTTTTTTTCAAGCTCGCAGAGCATCTCTTCGCTCATGCCTGTGCCGATTTTTGAGACGGATTTGAATGAATCGCTCTCTTCATCATAAACAGCCGTTAGAAGCCCCCCGAGGCCGAATTGCGTGCGCTTCCCCCTTCCCTTGAAGTACCCGATTATCGCAACGTCTACAGAGTCATTGAGTTCGCCCTTGTATGAGCGCTTGAGCTTTATCCATGCGTACTTCCTTGCGCCTGCGATGTAAGGCGCGCCCAAGTCCTTTGCAATGATGCCCTCGAGCCCGTTCTCGATGCTCTCGAGGAAAAACGCCTCGACTTTTTTCGGGTCGTCTGTTTCAATGCTTTTTGTAAGTTCTATTGTCTCGCCCGCTGAAATCATTTTCGAGAGCCTCTTTCTCCTTTCGCTAAAAGGCCTCGGCATGAGGTTCTCGCCGTCCGCATACATAAGATCGAAGGCGAAAAGCCTGAGCGGGAATTCCTCGGCCTTGCCCTTTATCCCGTACTTCCTCTTCCTCTGCATCGTTACCTGGAACGGGAAATACTGTTCAGTTTCGCTGTTGTAGGCGAGCGCCTCGCCCTCGAAAATCGCATCCTTAGCCTTCACCTGTTTTCTCACACCTTCCACAACATCAGGCAGCATTTGGGTGATGTTCTCGGACTGCCTAGAAAAAACCGTCACTTCATCCCCTTTCTTGTGGCACTGCACGCGCAGGCCGTCATACTTTGCCTCGATTGCGCACTTGCCGAGCTTCCCGATTATTTCCTCGGCGGAAGGGAGCCTCTCGGCGAGAGTCGGCCTTATCGGCACCCCGGGGCTGATGCTGATTTCTTCAAGCCCCGCGAGCCCTTTTTCCTTCAGCATCCGCGCAATTTCGCCAAGGTCTGAGAAAATATTGTACTTTGCCTCTATAACTTGCCGCAGCCTCTGCCTAGCCCTCCTTTCGAACTCCTCTTCCCTCTTTTCCTCATTTTTTTCCTTAAGCCCTGCTTCAATTTCCTTAGTGACTTTTTTCTCCTTCAAAAACTCCTTGAGGTAATTTAGCGCAAGCGCTTCCATTATGGTCGGGTCGCCGATGCCAAGCCTCATGTTGCCGAGCGGGATGCGCGTGATGAACCGTGCCTCTACCCCGCTTGCGCTGTTGAGCAGCTCTGCGAGCATCTTGAGCTTGGATTCCTGGCTGCCTGCCCCCCGCGCTTCGGAGATTTTCACGAAGTTCTGGAAGACTTTCTGTATTGAAAGTTTTTCCGAAAAAAGCGAGCTCTGCTTTTTCTTGCTGCCGAGCTTTTCTGCGACCAGGCCAAGATCGCCCACTTCCTTGTAGGCTCTCCCCACTTCCTCTTTGGTATACCCAAGCGCCTTTGCAATGCCCTGCACGACGAGGTTTTCCCCAAGCCCTGCTTCCGCTGCGAGGTGCTTTGCCCCAAGCGTGCCCTGCGAGAGGTAAACCGCTTCCTTCACCTCTCCCCTGCCAGCCTTCGAGAGCATTTCTGCGAGTATGGCCGTCATTTCGAGGCGCGAGGAGACCTTCTCAATCCTGTCAAAATAGCCCGCAAGCTCGGAGAAAAGCATGATACAATTACTTGCTTCAAACGCTTAAAATAAGTTGGTTTTCCCCCTCTCCCAGTTTTTAAAAGCATTCTGCCAGAAATAGTCTAAGCCATGGGATTATGGTGTAGCCTGGTCTAGCATACAAGCTTTGGGAAGGTTTTCCGGCAAAACGTGCTTTTGCAAGGATACCATCGAAAGAGCTTGCGACGGCGGTTCAAATCCGCCTAATCCCATAAAAATTCCTAGCTATAAGTCCGGCCTTTTCTCCTGTCAATGTCGTAAATTTTTACCTGCTTCAAATGCCAGTTCACGCAGTACAAAATCCTGTATCTTCCAAGCCTTATCCTGTAATTTGAATCGCTTCCGGCAATTTTTGTGACATCAAACTCGCTTGCAGGCACTGGGTTGTTTTCGAGTTCGTTCAGGGCATCCCTTATTTGGGTTTGCAATTTTGCCTCTAGCGAGTCTAGGCTCTTTTGTGCCCTGTTGGCCAACAGTACTGAGAAGCCAGGCATGCTCTTATCACTTGTATTTTGCTTTCACTTCGCTCCATGATCTGAACCTGCCCGCAGAAAAATCCTTTTCACCCTCTTGGATTGCCCTTGTTTCCGCCCTCGTTGCCTTCTCTTCCTTTACCAGCAGTGCGGAAACTTTCCTGTCTATTTCCCTTAGTTTTCTATAAATTTGTTTTAGTGCCGTTTGCGCCATACAGTATCCTTCTGTATTTGGAGTTAATAATGCTTATTCTGAATTCTGCGGTTAATCGCCTGCATCAGCCGTCCTTCTTCAATTCCTGCCACACAACCCTTTCGCCGGTTGGGAGCGACAGTCCCGTCCCAGACGGGACTTTGCTTCGCATTTAACCAACAGCCATCTGTTGTGGCGAGGGACCCTGCTTCGCAGGAGCCATGCTTCGCATTAAAGCTATTTCTTCAATTCCTGCCACAATCCAAGGACATTGCCCTCGCTGTCCTCGAAGTATGCCGCAAGCCCCATGCCGCCGACGGACATTTTCTCCCTTACGATTTTTCCGCCAGATTTTTTTACTTTTTCAAC
>CAYJWI010000019.1:0-18423 GCA_964373815.1 uncultured archaeon
TTAAAGAAATAATTTAATTCTACAGCCTTAGCACGCCGTCGAGGAAGAGCTTCACCACAAAGCCTATCAGGCCTATCAGTATTATCCCAAGGCCAGTGATTTGCGCTATCATGCGGAAGTCCTGCATCGAGGGCTTTCTTGAGACATTGAAAATCCTCATGCTCGAGTTTATGAATTCGTTGAAATCAAAAGCCATAATCGAAAACCTACTAGACTGGTAAACAAAAAAGAATTTAAAGCCGCTTGCACGGCCATTTCGACTTTAATCCGCGAACTGTATCCCGAGGTCTATCGGCCCGATTCCGCCCTTGCCGTCGTCATCGATGTATGGGAACCTTCCGCCAGCAATGACAACCATTGCCTGTATCTGGTTTTTCGGCGCTGAATCGTCAATCATTGCGCCCCAGATAATGTGCGCATTGTTGCTGATTTTCGCGGAAACCGCCTCGACAATCATTTCAGCCTCGCGCAGTGTCATGTCGGAGCCGCCGACGACATTTATCAGCGCCCTTCCGGCATTGGAAATGTCGACATCGAGAAGCGGCGAAGTGAGCGCGTTCTCAACCGCTTCGAGCGCCCTTGAATCCGAGCTTCCAGCCTGCGAAGTGCTCTCCCCGAGCCCTATCATCGCAGCGCCGCCCCTTTCGAGGATTGTGCGCAAGTCGGCAAAGTCGAGGTTTATGAGCCCGGGCTTTGTTATCATTTCTGTAATGCCCTTCACTGCGTTTGTGAGGACTTCGTCCGCGACCTTGAATGCCGCGTTTATCGGCAAATCAGGCGCGATTTCAAGTATCTTGTCGTTCGGTATCACGATTATCGTGTCCGCGTGCTGCCTTATGTTCGAAAGGCCTTGCATCGCGTTCTCAATCCTCTTCTTGCCCTCAACGCTGAAAGGCAAAGTGACGACGCCGATTGTAAGCGCCTTCTTGTGCTTTACGAGCTCTGCGATTACAGGGGCAGCGCCTGTCCCTGTCCCTCCGCCCATTCCACACGTGATGAAAACAAGGTCTGCATCCTCGAGCAGGCCTGCGAGATCCTCGAGTGATTCCTGCGCCGAGGCTTCGCCAACCGAAGGGTCGGAGCCTGAACCGAGGCCCTTTGTGAGATTTCTTCCAATAAGTATTTTCCTGTCAGCCTTGACTTTCAGCAGGTCCTGTGCATCGGTGTTCACAGCATATGTTTCAGCGCCGAGTATGCCGACTTCTGTCATCCTGTTTATGGTGTTGCAGCCTCCGCCGCCAACCCCTACAACCCTTATCTTTGCCTTGCTCTCCTCGAGCATGCTGGCAAGTTCCTCGTCGTTATGGCCAGCCCTCTTTTTTGGGCTGGAAGCGTGCTTTGGCTTTGAAGCCTCTTCCTTTGCATACTTTATTGCTTTTGAAACGACATTCTTCATGAAATTCCCCCTTCTGAAAACGAAGATTAAACGCCAATTAATTAACATATACCCACAGTAAAAGGAATTTAAACCAATGCCCCGAAAAGCCCCCGCAAAACAGGCAAGTTGCAACCGGGCAGTGGTACTTTTTCAAACTTATAGCTGCTCGGGGGCCTTGGCGGGGAAAATTCAGGCATGGCTTTCTTTTGCCCGCCCCCGAAAAGGGGCTTTTTGCGGCCCAGAAAGGTTTTTTATTCTGGAAAAGCGTTACTCTAAACATGCTTGTATTCCCGATGACGAACAGCAAGGCCCTTGGCAAGGCCATCGCTTCCAAGGCAAAAAAAGAAGTTGGCACCCTTTCTTCCGGGCTCTTTCCCGACGGCGAATTCCACATAAAGTACGAGAACGACGTGCGCGGGCACGAAGCCGTGCTGGTGCAAACCCTGCACCCGAACCCCAATGACTCGCTTCTCGAACTCGTGTTCGCCGGAAGGGCCGCAAAGGAGCTCGGCGCGAGAAAAGTTACTGGGGTGATACCATACCTTGCGTACATGAGGCAGGACAGGAGGTTTCACGCAGGCGAGTGCGTCTCGAACAGGATAATGGCATCGCTTCTTGGCACGAGCCTTGACAAGATAATTACGGTTGACCCCCACCTGCACAGGGTGCGAGACCTCGGGGAGCTCTTCCGCATCGAGAGGAGAAAGCTCTCCGCGAACAGGGAGATTGCGGCTTATGTGAAAAGAAAATTTTCGGCAAAGGACTCGGTGATTGTGGGCCCCGACATAGAGAGCAGCCAGTGGGCGAAGAGCATTGCGGACTCCATCGGCTTCGAATCCACGATTTTTTTGAAAGAGCGCTTGAGTTCGAGGCACGTGAAGATAAACGTGACTGCGGAGCTTACGTGGAAGAAAAAGAACGTTGTGATAATTGACGACATCATAAGCTCCGGGCACACCATGATAGAGGCGGTGAAGGAGATAAGGAAGCGCAAGCCGAAATCAGTGCACTGCATCTGCGTGCACGCAATCTTTGCCGAAAACGCCTATGCAAAGCTCTCCAAGGCAGGGGCAAAGAGCATAAACAGCACTAACTCCATCCAGCACAGCAGCAATGCAATAGATTTATCTTCGCTTATCGCAAAAGAGCTTTAGGGTGGAATGGATGGCGATACTTGTCTGCGGAAACTGCACTTCCAAAGTGAAGACCCCGAAATGCCACTCCAAGGAGATGGAAGTTGAAGGGAATAACCTCGTCTGCTCCGAGTGCGGGAACACTGTCGAAGTGAACTGCTGCTGCGGAAACCCGATGCATGAGAAGAAATAAGATTATTTTTCGAGGAAGACGTTTATCCCCGCGACATGGCTTTTGCCTTTCCCGTCCTTCACTGAGACCTCGAAGCCGCCTACCAGAAAGCTGCTGAACCTGCGCGAGCGCACCATTTTCTGCAGCGCCTTTATCTCCTTTTCCCTTATTTCCGCTATCCCTTTTCCCGGGACGTAGAGGTCCATTGTCCGAAAAGATAGGAAGGCCTTCCCTCCGGCTGCAAGCGAGCCGTATATTTTCTGCACCATTTTTTCAGGCTCGCCGATTTCGTGCATCGTGCGGAAAGAGAAGATGAAATCGACTTCCTTGGGAAAATTGGCCTCGAGCGCATCGCCTATCACCATCTCGTCCGGGCGCTTTTCTGCTGCGAGCAAATCAACGCCTATTGTATGGACGCTCTCGTCGAACATTTTCTTCAGTTCGGATAGGAACCCGCCATTGCCGCAGCCTATGTCCATTACCTTGACAAACACCTTGTCCTTGAGCTTTTTCTCCACCATTTCCTCTATTGGCTCCTCAAAGCCCATGTTGCGGAAGTAGGAATTGTAGAGGTCGATGGAGTTCTCTACCTCCAGAACGCCGAGCGAGTACTTCTCGAGGTATTTCTTGATTGTTTCCCTGCGCATAAAGAGGAACTGGTTGGAAAAAGGCTTTAAGCGGTATATGGGGATGAAAAATCAAGCGCCATACCTTTTTCTCTGGAACGTGTACAACATTGGATTAAAGTTTGCTGGATATGGGAGCTTGGCAGGCTTCGCAGGCTCGACTGCCATGTAACCGTAGCTATTGGCAAAGTTAATTAGGGGAAGAAGCCTTCGCTGGCTTATATTGGAAAGATCAAATTTGAAACTTAGTTGCGCACCCCTCATTTTCGAAGCAAGAGATTCGAAAATTCTAATGTCTCGACGCAGGACGGCCATATAGCTTTTTGATAAGTTTGTAGTACGGGCTAAGCGGGCCACTTCAGCTTCAGTAAACCCAAAATCCAGAAGTTTTTCGTGTATCGGCGCAATCCTGTGCGGCATGGAAATACCAACTCCGCGGAAATTAATAAGCCTTTTGTGGCGGCCCTCGCGGAAAAATCAGGATTTCGAAACCTGCTTGTAGATGCTCGCAATGCCGGATAGCTGGATTGCGAGCAGCACCGGGGCGAAGAGCAGCGATACTAACGTGCTCGCGCCTTGCTGCACTACCCAATCACTCGTAATGAAGCCGAGGCCGAATGTCAGCACAAGGGTTGCGATCCAGAGCACGAAGTTTATCCCAAATATGAGCAAACCTACGACGACAAAGGCTATGAGGATTTCCACTGCCCTGCCCTTTGTCATTTCCCAAGACTCCCTCGCGGTTGCAAGGATGCCTGAATTCTTGGAAATGAAGAGCTGGAGCGAAAGTGAAAGCCTTATTTCGTTGTAAATTACGACGAAAAAATAGACTATGAAGAGAAGTACAAGCACTATCACGAAAAGCGGGGCGAGGGCGGGGATGAGAAAAGCGAAAACCAGCCCCAGCACGGACAAAACGATGATTCCCAAAAAGGCCAGGAAGAATGGCCTGTTGTACCATGAAGTCAGAACCATTATGGAAACCCAAATGCTTAGCAGGATTGCTTTGAGCGCCTTTATGGGCGTCATGGGCTCTGCCCTGATGCCGAGCACTTCAAGGGCCCTTGTATTTATGAGGAGCTGGATGTAGTACATCACCAGCATGTAGATTACCAATAAGGGCACAAGCAATAGTATGAATGGTATGAAGTTCTGGAGGAACAGTGATAAGACGGAAAGTGCCTCGTCGGGGTTCATTTGGGCTCCCGCGGCCTGCTGCTCGCTTAGCTGCATGAACTGCGAAACCACGCCGGAGAAGAAAAACAGCCCTATGCCGATTATGAGCAAGAGGAATACAATCGTAACGCCCAGATACATTGCCAGGTATTTGAGTGTCTTCGAATCCTTGAGCCAGCCAGTGGTCGCATCCCTGAAAACCGCGCTGTAATCCATTTTTACCGGAGATAAGATGGTAAAGGCTGTATTTAAGGGTTTCTTGTGGCGGCTGCCGCAAAAGATTGGGCATCCTTGTGCTGATTGCTTTTGGGTGTTCTTGACTGCCCCCATTGGGCCCATTGGGCGGTTTTTTTTTAGGCAAAACAGCAGGGCTTTTTCTTCAACTTGGCGAGGGGCGAAACAAGGGTTTTTATATTGTCGATACCCATATTATGAAGGGTTATTTGGCGGCAAAAAGTAACTCGAAAACTGTTTCTAGGGCATTCCCAACAGATGTCATTTCCATTGCGGACTTTAGCAGGGACCACATAGAGCAGGTCCTCTCCGGCGCGGAAAAAATGGACAGGATGCCGCGCGAAAAGAAGGGCAAAATCCTCGCAAACAAGGTCGTGGCAAGCCTCTTTTTCGAGCCATCCACTAGGACAAGGCTTAGCTTTGAAACCGCGGCGCAGAACCTCGGGGCAAAGGTAATAGGTTTTGCAGACCCCGGCGCCAGCAGCACGCAGAAAGGCGAAACGCTCTCAGACACTATACACATCGTGGAAAAATACGCGGACATAATAGTAATGAGGCACTATCTGGAGGGCGCCCCGCGCAGGGCCGCGGAGATTTCCAAAAAGCCGGTGATAAACGCGGGCGATGGCGCGAACCAACACCCTACACAAACACTTCTTGACCTATACACCATAAAGAAGGAGTTCGGCAAAATCGACAGCATAAGGATTTGCATCGCTGGGGATTTGAAGTACGGCAGGACCGTGCACAGCCTCATGTACGCTCTCGCAAAATTCCGCAATGCCACGGTTTTTTTGGTCTCGCCAGAGAGCCTGAAAATGCCCAAGCACATAATCGATGAAACAAAAAAAACCGTGAGGATAGTGGAAACCACGAACATGGAGAAGTACCTCAAGGAATCCGACATCCTTTACGCGACGCGGATACAGAAGGAGAGGTTCCCGGATGAGGTGGAGTATGAGAAGGTGAAAAACACTTACATTGTAACAGAGGAGCTGCTCTCAAAAGCGAAGAAGGGGATAAGGGTGATGCACCCGCTTCCCAGGGTGAATGAAATTTCAACGGGGGTTGACTCCACCCCCGCTGCGCTCTACTTCAACCAGGCGGCGAACGGCATCCCGGTGAGGGAAGCTATACTCTCGATGTTAAAGGACGTGAAGAAATGAAGAGACTTGAGGATATGGTTGCTTTGCAAAGCCTATCAAGCCCAAGCAGAAGGCGCAGCCACCGCCCTTCGCAGAAGGGCGCTCCGTACCCAACAGCCGGAACTGTTGTGGTGCTCCCCCAACCGGAGCATGCGGTTGAGGATGTGGTGAAATGAGGAAGGAAATCCGCATCACCCCGATAAAGGATGGCACCGCAATTGACCACCTCAAGCCCGGGGCCGCATACAAGATACTCGAAGTGCTAAACCTCAATCAATGCACTGTCACGGCGGGGATGAATGTTGAGAGCAGGAAAATGGGGAAAAAGGACATAGTGTTCATCGAAGGGAAGGAGCTTAGCGAAAAGGAGTTCGAGAAGATAGCGCTCATAGGCAGGGGGGCGACTGTAAACATCATACGCAACTCCGAGATAAAAAAGAAAATGGAGCTGCACTACCCGCAAAAAGTGGAGGGGATAATGAAGTGCATTAACCCCAAGTGCATAACCAATGCGGAGAGGTTTCCCGCGAAATTCACCATAAAGACAGAGCCGCTCGAGGCAAAGTGCTTTTACTGCGAGACAAGGATGGGGGAGCAGGACATAATTTCCTCAATAAGGAGTGATTGAGGTGCTCTCGACGCGCTTTTGCGGGCTAACCCTCCAAAATCCCACTAGGCTTGCCTCCGGGATAATGGGGGTCAACGCGGGCCAGCTAATACGGGCAGGAAAGGAGGGCGCGGGGGCCGTCACGATGAAGAGCATCGGGCCTCGCGAGAGGATGGGGCACAAAAACCCCACAGTAGTTGAATGGGAGCACGGGCTTTTGAACGCGGTCGGGCTGCCTACCCCCGGATACAAGAATTATGACGAGGAATTCGCGGAGCTAAAGGAACTTGCCAAAATCAGGGTCCCGCTCATTGCAAGCATTTACGGCGCCAAGTGGGAAGAGTTTGCACAAGTCGCGGAGTACGTCGCGCAAAAAAAACCCGAAGCTATAGAGCTCGACATATCATGCCCGAACACGGAGTGGCATGACATACAATTCGCCTGCGACCCTGCAATTTCCGCAAAAATAGTTGCGAGCGTCAAGGAAGTGTCAGGCAAAATACCTATCATTGCAAAGCTCACGCCCGCCGCAAATTCGCCAGTGCAGGTGGCAAAGGCGTGCGAAGAGGCGGGAGCGGATGCAATCTGCGCTGGGAACACCATGCCGGGGATGCTCATTGATGCGGACGCGATGAAGCCAATACTGGCGTTCAAAAAGGGGGGAATCAGCGGCCCCGCGCTCAAGCCCATAAACCTCAAAATCACCTACGACCTCTACGAAAAAATCGAAGTCCCGATAATCGGCGAAGGGGGGATTTGCACAGGAAGGGACGCGCTCGAGTACGTCATGGCCGGCGCAACACTTTGCGGTGTCGGGAGCGCCATCTGGAGCAGGGGCTTTGGCGCCTTCTCGGAAATCTGCGGGGAAATGGATGCATGGATGAAGGGGAACGGTTTTTCAAAACTGGAACAGCTGAGGGGGAAGGCGCATGAAAAGTAAGGGCGCTTCCAAGGGGCATCCCGAAGAAGAATGCTGCTCTGATAATTTCTCTTGTGAGAAGTGCGGTTGGGGGAATTGCTCTTGCGAAGAATGCAATTGCAAGGAATGCTCATGTGAAGGCTGTTCGTGCGGGTCTTCCTGCAGCACTGGGAGTTACTGGCCTTCCTCGACGAAAACAAGGATGGTGAAAATCGCAAAAGTGAGGGAAGAGTTCCCCGGCAACAAGACTTTTTTCATGCAGGAGCAAATGGCTTTTTACCCGGGGCAGTTCGTCATGGCATGGCTGCCGGGAATTGATGAAAAGCCGATTGCGTTGATACCGTGGGGCAAAAAATACGCCCTCAACATAGAGGGCAAGGGCATCGCCACCAAGAAAATGCTCTTGCTCAAGGCTGGCGGAAAGATAGGCATACGGGGGCCTTACGGAAGGCCCTTCACTTCTCGCGGAGTGAAAAAAGCCGCAATCCTTGCAGGCGGCATAGGAATTGATTCTATAATCCTGCTCGCGGAAAAGCTGCACCGAAACGGCTGCGCAACCAAAATAATCCTCGGCGGAAGGAGCCGGGAGCGGATAATTTTTGAAAAAGAGCTGGGCAAATATGGGGAAGTGCTGGTGGCGACGGATGATGGGAGCTGTGGGGAAAAGGGGTACAACACGCAGATACTTGAAAGGCTGCTCAAGAAGGGAAAATCCGACATCGTCTACGCCTGCGGGCCGGAAGTTATGATGGTAAAGGCATTCGAACTTGCGAAAAAGCACAAAACGCGCTTTGAGTGCTCGGTTGAAAGGTACATGAAATGCGGGATAGGGGTTTGCGGCGAGTGCGTAATGAACGACAAGCTCACCTGCGTCGACGGCCCTATATTTAACGAAAAAGAACTCGCGAAAATGGATGAGTTCGGGAAAACCGCCTACCTCAAAAGCGGGAGAAGGGTTTCGCTCAAGGAATATTATGGATGGAGGAGTGAGTGATGCTCTGCCTGCACAGCGGCAAGGCATACATTTCGGGAAAGCTCGTAGCGGCAAACATTCTAATCGACGGCGGCGTAATCAAAAAAATCTCATCCTCAAAACTCCCCGCGGAAAAGGAAATAGACTGCAGCGGCAAAATCATACTCCCCGGGGCAATTGATGTGCACGTGCACCTGCGCTGCCCCGGCCTTGAATACAAGGAGGACATTGTTTCAGGCTCCCTTGCCGCGCTTCACGGAGGCGTGACGACGGTTATGGACATGCCAAACACCAAGCCGCCCACGGTCACGGTAAAGGATTTTGCCGCAAAGAAGGCGCTTGCGCAGAAGGGCTGCGCAGTGAATTTCGATGCGTACATGGGGGCGACAGGGTTGAACTTACATGAAATTGAAAACGTTCAGGGCCTGCGAGGCGTGAAGGTCTACTTCGGCCAGAGCACCGGGAACATGCTGCTAAATGGGGAGAAGGCGCTCGAAGAACTTTTCATTCTCGCACAAAGGAAGGGGTTTGTGGTTGCAGTGCACGCGGAGGATGAAGAGGAGATAAGGAAGAATGAGCGCAAATATGCCGGTGAAAATTCGCCGGAAGTGCACGCGAAAATACGCAGCGATGTTGCGGAGGAGAAGGCGATAAAAAAAATAATTGAACTGCAATCAAGGATTGGGAATAAAATCCACATCGCGCACCTCTCATCAAAAAAAGGCCTCAACGCAGTGCTCAAGGCAAAGAGGGGAAAGCATGGAAACCTTGTCAGCTGCGAAGTCACGCCCAACCATTTGTTTCTCGACGCTCTCGCTTACAAGAAATTCGGCAACCTCGTGAAATGCAACCCATCCATAAAATATTCCGCGGACAGGAAAGCCCTTTGGGGCGCTTTCAAAAAAGGGAGCATTGAGATTTGCGCAACCGACCACGCGCCGCATACGCTGGAAGAAAAGCGGCAGGGTTATTGGGAGGCGCCTTCAGGGATACCGGGGCTTGAAACAATGCTTCCCCTGCTCCTCAACGAAGTTGCGAAGGGGAAGATTGGCCTGAAAAGGGTTGTTGAGGCAGTTGCGGAAAAGCCTTCGCTCATATTCGGCTGGGGTGGAAAAGGATTCATAAAGGAAGGCTATGATGCCGACCTGGTGGTTGTTGACATGAAGAAAAAATGGAGAGTTGAGGAGGGGAAGCTTTTCACCAAGGCGATGTACTCGCCCTTTGCCGGGCAAAAGTTAAAAGGCTTTGTCGAGAAGACAATTGTGGGGGGCGAAGTGTTTGGATGAGCGGGAAAAGCTTGGCCTAGAGCTTGCGGAAATAGGCGCGGTCAAATTCGGCATTTTTACGCTAAAATCAGGGCTCAAGAGCCCAATCTATATCGACCTGCGTGTGCTCATTTCATTCCCGCAAACCCTTGCCATGGTTGCGAAGGAGCTTTGCAAAAAAGCCGAAGGCCTTGAATTCGACATTGTCGCAGGCATACCTTTCGCGGCGATAGCGATTGCGACAGCGATGAGCCTTGAGAAGGGTTACAGGATGGTATTTCCGCGCAAGGAAGTGAAGGAATACGGAACAAAGGCGGCCGTGGAGGGGAAGTACTCCGCGGGTGAGAGGGCGTTGGTAGTTGACGACCTTATAACTACGGGGGCGAGCAAGTTCGAGGCAATTGCGCCGCTCGAAAAGGAAGGGCTCAAGGTGAAGGACGTGCTTGTGCTGGTGGACAGGGAGCAGGGGGGGAAAAAGGAACTCCTCAAGGAAGGCTACCATTTGCATTCCGTTTTCACGGCAAGCGAGCTGCTTGAAATAATACACAAGCACGGAAAAATCGGCGGCCTCGAATACGAAAGCGCGAAAAAATATTTCGCAGACCCTAAAAAATGGCAGGAAGGGAGATGAAATGGCATTGATAAAAATGAAGCGGAGCATAGTGCCTGCATGCGACATGGATGAGATAAAGGATTTCGAGGCGCTCATAAAAGAAGTGGACTCCGTAAAAGGGGTTGGCGCTTACAAAATAGGCTTCGAACTCGGGCTCAAGTACGGCCTGCCAGCAGTCGTGAAGGCCGCAAGGAAGCACACCAAAAAACCCATAATCTACGACCACCAGAAAGCAGGCACCGACGTGCCTTTCACGGGCGAAAAATTCGCGAAAGTGTGCAAAGGGGCGGGGATTGATTCGGTAATACTTTTTCCGCAGGCAGGGCCCGCAACGGAGAGGGGGTGGATAAGGGCGTGCATGAAGGCCGCGCTCGGGGTGATTGTCGGCGGGGAAATGACGCACGAGCAATACCTCAAATCCGACGGAGGTTTTCTCGAAAACGACGCTCCGCTGCGGATGTACCAAGTCGCGGTTGAAAATGGCGTGACTGAATTTGTTGTGCCGGGGAACAAGCCTGAAAAAATAAAATATTACCGCGAATTTTTTGAATCGAAAGGCATAAAGCCTGTGCTCTACTCTCCGGGGCTCGTCTCGCAGGGCGGAAGCATTACAGAGTCAGGCAAAGAGGCCGGGGAGAGCTGGCATGCAATAATAGGCAGGGCGCTCTACGAAGCAAAGGACAGGAAGAAGGCGGCAACCGAGCTGTGCTCGCAGCTCACATGAGCGATACGCAAAAGCGCAAGAAAAAAAGCGGCCGCATAAAAGACTTTTGCAGCTAAAGCCGAAGCCCCGGATTTCAGCTAAAATCTGGCATTAAAGGGTAACTTATATAAAACACAATTGGCTATAATTAGCCATGGACCCTCTACAGGAACTAATACTGTTCATGTCGCTGCTCGTGTCTTTGGCGCTGGTGACGGCTTTCCTGTTCATGCTTTTCAAGGTGGTGCGCACAAGCCGCGAGCTTGCCGAAAGAAACCTTGCGGACGAGGAGGACTTCTTCTCAAACCTTGGAAGGATAAGCTCTGATGTCGGGTTCTGGTCATCCGGCGCATTTACCAAAAACACGAGGCTCGAGTTCATCAAGATACGCTCCTACGACGCAAGGGCAATCGCGATATCGAAAGGCGACCTTTACACTTTCTCCAAACTCCACAAAAGGCTCTCGCTCACTGATGCCTCGGCCACTTTTGCAGTGCACACATCCAATGCGGGAACAATCCTTTGCAGGGCGGAGAAGGGCATCCTTAGCGTAAGGCACGGGCAGGAACAGATTGGGAAAATAAATTATTTGCAGAGGATAATAATGGACCCGAAGGGGAACAAAATCGGGGAGTTCGAGCAGGACCGCATGCAGGCAAGCGGGCTTGACATAGTCGGCATCCCTTTCATAAGCAGGAGGGGAAACTTTTCGGTAAGCCAGAGCGTTTCAATCGCAGGCAAATACGCATGCACCATAAATTTCAGGAAATGGGCTGATGCCGAAGAGCCTTTGCTCAAAAGCCTTGACCAAAAGATAGGCAAGAGGGAAAAAGTGCTCATTTTTTCGCTTGCGGTCTTCGAGTGGATGCTCTCGCTCAACCTTCGCTAATGCCAATCATGGCCTGAAAACGGAACTGGCCAAGCTGAGCTGCCATTGAATCCGCCAGGCCGATGCCAATCCGTGGCCTGAAGCGCGCTGTTTTTGGTTTTGGCAAATCTGCCATGTTTAAAAATTCCGGAGGCTTATTCATTACATGGAAAATGAAAAGGCAAGCGAATACTGCCAGCTCTTCCGGGTAAAGCGCGTAGACCTGATGGCCGGAAAGCTTGTCGCAATCCTCAATGAAAAGGACGCAAGGGACCTCGGGGTGCTTCCGCTTGAAAGGATAGAGCTTACGAACAAGAAGAACGGCACAGCAATCAACGTTATAGTTGACACTACTGATTCGATAATCCGGGAAAACGAGATCGGGCTTTTCCGCGATGTCAGCGAAATCCTCGGGGTTTCTGAAGGCGAGCAGGTATGCGCCGCTGCGGCAGGCAAGCCCAGGAGCCTCGATTTCATAAAGAGGAAAATGAACGGCGAAAAACTCTCCTTTGAGCAACTCAAACAGATTGTAACCGACATTTCCTCGAACAAGCTAAGCGACATCGAATCTACGGCCTTTGTCTCAGCGGTCTACATGAAGGGCTTTGACCTCGACGAAACGGTTTCCATGACAAAAGCGCTGCTCGAAAACGGCAAAAAAATCGAGTTCTCGAAAAAAATGGTGGTCGACAAGCACTCAATCGGCGGCACGAACGGGCGCGGCACAATGGTAATAGTGCCGATAATTGCCGCCGCGGGGTATTTGATGCCGAAAACATCCTCAAGGGCTATCACTTCCTCCTCAGGAACTGCAGACGCAATGGAAGTGCTGGCCAACGTTTCCCTGAGCCTCGAGGAGATAAAAAAAGTTGTTGAAAAAACAAACGGCTGCATTGCCTGGGGAGGCGCGGTTGAGCTGGCGCCGGCTGATGACAAGATAATCAAGATTGAATACCCGCTCTCGCTCGACCCCGAAGGCCAGGTCATTGCGAGCGTGATGGCGAAGAAGGCAAGCGTAGGCGCGAAAGTGGTTGTAATTGATTTGCCCATAGGCCCTTACGTGAAAATAAAATCGCGCGAGAAGGGGGAGGAGATGGCGCTAAAGTTTGTGGAGGTCGGAAGGAAGCTCGGCATAAAAGTTGAGGTGGTGCTGACAAACGGCGCGGAGCCATGCGGAAAGGCATTCGGCCCGAGCCTCGAGGCAAAGTACGCAATGGAAATACTTGAGGGCAAGTTCTTCGACAACCTCGCGCAGAAATCAGTAGAGCTCGCAGGGGCGCTGCTCGAGCTCACGGGCGATGTTCCCAAGGGAAGGGGGTTTGACAAGGCGCTGAATATCCTCCAATCAGGCCAGGCGCTCGCCAAAATGAAGCAAATAATCGGGGCGCAGGGCGGGAAGATATCATCATCCGAGCAGATAGCGCTTGCCAAAAACAGGAAGCAAATTTACTCCCAGCACTCGGGGGAAATAAGCGCGATAAATGTCGGGCTTCTGAACAGGATTGCGAGGATGGCCGGGGCGCCGGCCGACAAGAAGGCGGGGATAATGCTCGCTATAGAGCCAGGCTCTAAAATAGGCAAAGGCGCGCTGCTCTTTGAAATTTACGCGGAAAACGGGAAGAAGCTGGACGCCGCATTCAAGCTCGCAAAGCACAACGAAGCAGTAGAATTCGAAAGGATGATCATCGAGAAAGTGAGTTGAAGAGCTTCAGAAGGCCCTGCCCCTCGATAAGGCTCACTTTTTCCGTGCCTAGGCCGGAACCATCCACTATTTTTTGCAATTCCTTCTCCTTTAGTTTAATCCCTGAATCCCGCATCGAGAACTCGAGCGCGTTCGAGAGGTTCTTGTTCTTGTACCTGAAAAGGTTCTTGAGGAAATGCGCGAATTCAGCGAACTTCACTCTGGGCCTCTTTCGCGCATCGAGCACCACAAGCGAGGAAAACGATTCAGGCTTTGGGAAAAAAACCTTCGGCGAGAGGTTGTGTATCAGAACCTTTGGCTTGAAGAAAACCGAAGTCAGCGCGGAAACATAATTGTAGTCCCAAAAACCCGGCAGGGCCACTAGCTTTTCTACGAACTCCTTCTGGAAAACAATCACGGCTTTTTCGAATTTTTCTGCAAAAAGCCTCATCATTATTTCAGTGGAAATGTTGTACGGCGGCAAGGAGACGACCTTGTTGAACTTCGGGAGCTTTGCTGAAAGGAAATCGCCTTCAATTAGGGCAAAACCCTTGTTGCCCCTGAACTTTTGCCTCAAAATTTCTGCCATTTTTTTGTCGTTCTCAACCCCGACTACTTTGCATTTCTCGAGCAGCTTGGAAGTGAGAAAGCCCGTACCGCAGCCTATTTCAAGCACCACGTCTGCCTGCTTTAGGCCCGCTTCCTTTACCATTATCTCGAGAAGGCCCTCATCGATTATAAAGTGCTGGCCGAACCGCTTTTCGGGGCTGAACCTGTGCTCTGACATCAGGCCCTGCAGCTCGGAAAAAAGGTCCATCAAAAAAACCCCAAACAAAAATTTAAGCGTTCAATAAAATTCCCATGCGGGGCGCTATTTCAGAAGCGCCTTCTTGGCCTGAATTCGCGCTCCTGCACAGGCGGCCTTGCGAAGATATAGTGCTTGAGGTTCGGGGTTTCGAGCTCCTCTTCGACCCTTTTCACGATTGCGTGCATGGGGTCAGGCATCCCATGGACCCTTTGGCGCAGCTCCACAAAAGATGCGAAAGGCCCCTTCTCGCGCTCGGAGATGATCTGTAGCATGTGCTTTTTCCCCATTCCGGGCAAGAGCTCTATCTGGTGCCTCTTTATAGTGATGCTGCGCGAAGTGTTGTAAAAATCAACGAACCTCTTTTCATTCGCCTGCACGGCTTTTTCAATAGCCTTCTCGAGCTCGTTTAGGGAATTGTTCGTGAGGTCCTTGTATGCGACCCTTCTCTTGATGAACTCGACCTGCGTGCGCTCATCCTTGCCCACGTAAACCTCTTCGAGCGCCTTGAACTCGTTGCCCTGCTTTGGCACGACCTCCAGAAGAGTGAAGTGCTCTGTGCCCATGACCTGCGCGAGCGGCTCTGTCTTGTAATCCGAACTTCGCCCCCTCGGGAGAAAATCCAGAACCAGCGCTTTTTCCTCTACAATCATCGGCACACCCCCATTGGCCCCTAGAAAAAGGATTTATTTCGCGTACTTTGCTGTAAGCTCTACGACCTGTTTTAGCCGCTCGTCGGTTATTGCGCTGCCTTTGTATGAGATCAGCCTTGCGGTGTCTATGTCCTGCGGCAGCATGTCCACTGCCTTTGTCACGAAGTCTTCGTCAAGCCCCTCTATCTCCTTGAGCTCTTTGAGGAGCTTCTCGCCCTTGGCGGGGGTTATCTTGCAGAACTTCTTCGCGTAATCGAAAGCCTGCTGCTGCTCGTAGGTAAGTTCGCCCTCCTTGTTGCGCTCGGTGAGGGTTTCCTTCACCTCGAAAAGCGCGACGTTCTGCATTGAAACGACTTTCTTGCCTATCATGCAGCCACCTCTGCCTTTTCATCCAAAGCCTTTACTGCAGGCTTTGTCCCTTTGGAAATGTTCAGGTGCGCAGGGCCGACTATTAGTTCGAGGGGCTGGTTGCCCTGGTGTATGCTTACAACAAAAGCCCTTCCGAGTTTGCCTATGACCTTGCCTGTTTCGCCGTGGTGGCGCCTGAAAGGCATTCCACCGTGTATTGAGGAGTTGATCTTTATGTCGACCATCGAGCCGATGGGGATTTGCTGCAAGAGCTTGTTCACGGTGACTTTCGAGGTCTTGCTGCTTATCTTGTGCCTCGTCTTTGCCCTCTTGCCCTTTGCTGCCTTGCTTGCCATTGAATCCACTATCCACACAGAGTAAATTAGAAAAACTATACCAATTCGCCTGGAAAACATTTAAAATACTACTTAAACCGCCCGGCGCAAAACTGCGGCAGGCCTTTGCCAAATACGCTTCCAAAAAACAGCACAGCGCTGCAAAATTAAGGCAGCCCTGACAAGAGCCTTTCCAAAAAACGGCATCTGCCGCTTCACCCCAAAATGCTTTTTAGGCGGGGCTTTTTTGTATCAAGCCGCCTCCCCGGCTTTAAAATGGGGGCTTTTTAAAGCTTTTCAGAGGGGGGATATATAAAGGATTTTTCCTTCCGGGGGTTTTGCAGTGCAATATACAATAGTCAACATCGTGGCATCGGCCAACCTTAACACCACTATAGACCTATACAACCTGGCGATATCTATCCCCAGCGTTGAATACGAACCCGAACAGTTCCCGGGAGCGATTCTAAAGCTCAAGGAACCCAAGGTCTCAATGCTCCTTTTCAAGAACGGGAAAGTCATCTGCTCGGGCGCGAGCAGCGAGAGCCAGATACCCATGGCGATTTACAAGGCATCGAAAATGATACACGAAATACAAAAAAGTGTAAAGGTGCAGAAGAACGCGGAGTACACTGTGGTAAACCTCGTCACTACCGCAAACCTCAAGATGACGCTCGATTTGTTCAAGACAGCGATGGAGTGCGACAACGTCGAGTACGAGCCGGAACAGTTCCCGGGGGCGATACTAAGGATCCACGACCCAAAGCTCACGCTTCTCTTGTTCAAGAACGGAAAGCTCATCTGCGCGGGTGCAAAGAACGAGGAGCTTCTCAAGAAGGGCCTGCGCAAGGCAGCCAAGATAATAAGGGAAATAAACTCGGAAAAGCCAGCAAAAAAGGCCAAGAAGAAGGCAATAAAGGCCGAAGCCTAAGGTTTTTAAGGCTTCCAGAAGCCAATTGTAACTGATTAGCGGCCACAGCGGCAGGGAAACACCCGGTCTCATTCCGAACCCGGAAGTTAAGCCTGCCAGCGATGTTGTCTGCACTGGTCTTTTGACCGGAGCGGCTTGTACGCTGCTAATCACTTTTACTGCCCAAGTGCCAACAATCTTTGTCCTTTTGGGACTTTTCTAATGTTTTACGGGGGACAGTTTTCAAAATCAAAAATTTGCAAATTTTTCAAGTACTTTAAGTATTATAAACTTTGAAAAGAACAGTAATCGTATGCCAAGAGAAAGATTTTACTCAAATATTTCTTGGGATCGAAAAGTACGCCGCACGGCTGGAAGCAGGAGTTTTAGGAAAACCGGGGAAGGAAAATATTCTATTATCCAAAATGGCGAAACTGTCAAATTTAAAACAAAAGTTACTCAACCCCACGCAGATGAATTTGGGATTCTTTTTACTAATGAAAAGAATCATTATCCAGTTGGATACTTTATAGTTCATTTTGAAAAAGGCAAGTATACGCTTTGGGATAGAGAAGTCGAAAAGCCTTTTAGAGGACATAATATTGGAAAACTTGGTTTCCGCCTTGCGGAGCAAGAAGTTATGAGACGTGGAGGAAAAAGCCTAAGCCTGTCAACTAATCAAAAAAATGTTGTAGCCACTGCACTTTCTCTAGGATATTCTATCCAAGGAGAAGAAAAAGCCAGTAGAAAGGCATTGATAGAATATTATCAAAATCCTTCAACACCATATGAATTGCTTAACCGTATAACTCTCACTCGATCTCTGGAAAAAACTGGAAAGTAAATAGGCTTTATTTGAAGCTTGCAAAAGTTGAAACGTTTATTCAAACTCCAGCTTCCTGCTCGCCACCTTCAGGTTTTCAAGAGCAGTCAGTTTCATCAGCAGCCCAAACTTTTTGAATCGCGTTTACCTTAAAATGCAATTCCCTTTCGCATCCACCAAAATGAGTTTGTGGGAGTTGCACACATTGCGAAGTTCGGATGAACTGCCAGCATAAAAGTGAAGGTTGATTACTTCTTTTTTAAGAGTTTGGACAAGCTCCACTGCCGGAACAAAATCCGCATCGCCTGTGGCAAGCAATGCTACTTCAAAACGGTCTTGGAAAGCGCCCTTTACCATATCTGTGACAAGCATTATGTCAATGCCTTTCTCCTTCGACAGTTTCTGCAAGCCGGCATCAGACAAGAACTTCCCTATCTTTGGCTTGCAATTTGAGCAAAAACTTGACTTTGTTTTCGCTTTTTCCAGCCTATCATTCACAAAAATATATTTGAGTTTCCTCGTCCGCAGAATAAGTTCAGGAATATCTTTTTTCTCTAATTCATGAAAAGGATTCTGTTTGGTATACTGCTCTTGCTCAAGAGTGCTGTTTTTTGTCGCTTAATAAAAATAGACACGGGAAATCTCAAAATCCCTGGAAAGCACTTCACAAAAAGATTTGTATGAAAACAGCCCAGCGGATTTGTTTTCTTTCACAGAATGATAGAGATTTGAACTGTCAATGAACAAAATAGCTTTCTTTTTAGGCATAAGTATGAGCCCGGGTTTGCCGAAGCAATCCCGGGGATGCAATAAAGTAAATATAAGAAAGGGTATATTTAAACCTTATTTTATACATAAAAACAAGGGATACTCATTACCGGCTATAAAGGAGCGAAAGTCGATTTATAATTGATTTTTAGTCCGTTTATAGGAATGATTTGTCGCCGAACGCTGCTAATCACTTTTACTGTCCTAGTGTCAACAATCTTTGGGCTTTTGGCACTTTTCTAATGTTTTATGAGGGGCGATTTTTAGAACTAGAATTCTTTCAGGTTT
>CAYJWI010000020.1:0-18403 GCA_964373815.1 uncultured archaeon
GGCCGGCCTCAATGTCGCTGAAGGAATGAAATACACGGTGCGGCAAGCGCAAAAAGACTCCTTCACAATGAATGGAAGGAAGGAGAAGCTCATTGTTTCAGAGGCCGTGCTGCGCCTTTTCCGCAAAAAAACAGGCACGAGGGGGAAGGTGAAGGTGGAGCACTTAACGAAATTCCCAATAGGCTATGGCCTCGGGATTTCAGGGGCGGGGGCGCTTAGCCTCTCGCTCGCACTCAACAAATTGTTCAGGGCAAGGCTTTCCAAAAAAGAGGCGCTCGAAATAGCAAAGCGCGCGGAAATAGAGTGCGGAACAGGGCTTGGCGATGTCGTGGCGGAGCAGTTCGCAGGACTTATGGTCGGCAAAAAGCCTTATCCGTCAAAAGCCGCGGAGCAGATAAAATGCTCCGAAAAATCCGTCGCCCTTGGATTTCTGAAACCGATTGTGACAAAAAAAATAATCCGGAGCGCTAAGTGGAAGAGGAAAATAAACAAAATTGGCAAATACTGCATGAAAGAGTTTTCCAAGGAAAAAGGCATGGCATCATTCATCAAGTTCTCGCGCGTGTTCACCAAATACACAGGGCTTGGCACACCAAAAATAACCGCTGCGCTCTCGAAAATACATGACGGCAGCATGGCGATGCTCGGGGAGACAATCTTCGTGCCGACGAATTCACCGCAAAAGGCGGAGAAAATGCTCAAAAAATTCTGCAAAAAAACAATGGTTTGCAAAATCGCTTCAAAAGGGGCGGAAGTGCTTTGAAAATCCCGAAAAACCACCCGCGCAAGGCTTCCCTTGAGGAACGGGCGAAAATGGAAAAAGGGTTTGAAAAAGGGGTTGTGGCGGCCGCCGGGCTCATTGCGCACGGAAGGGGCGAGGCACTTGACTATTTTCTAGGGGAGAAGACCTCCGGCGAGGCTAAATCTCAAATAGAAGCTGGCGCGGCAATGCTGCTGCTAGCGAAAAACCCCGTCATTTCAGTGAATGGGAACAGCACCGCGCTCTGTGCCGGGAAAATTGTCCAGCTCTCCAAAGCGCTCGGCGCGCCTATTGAAGTGAACCTTTTTTACAGGGCAAAAAAGAGGCTAAAGCTGGTTGAAAGGGAATTCCGCAAACTCGGAGTAAAAATCCTCGGCGTGAATGGCGGTAAAAAAATCCCCAACCTTTCCTCTAAAAGGAAATTCGTGGACAGCAGGGGCATCTGGAATGCGGATGCTGTGCTGGTCATGCTAGAGGACGGGGACAGGGCGGAGCACTTGCGCAAAATGGGCAAAAAAGTCGTCGCCGTGGACCTGAATCCGTTGAGCAGGACCGCGAGGAAGGCAAACATCACGATAGTTGACAATGTGACAAGGGCGGTGCCGCTCCTTTCGAAAAAAATAAGCGCAATGAAAAGGTGGAACAAGGAAAAACTTTTGCAAACACTGAAAAAATTCAGCGGCAAAAAATCGCTTGCCAGAAGCGAGGCTCTCATAAGGAATGGGTTGGAATGAACGGAAAAGCTTCAGGGTGTTTTTCAGCAACTCGCCTCAAAGCCATGCAAAAGGGATTGGAATGATGAAGGAATTTTTCAGGCAGGCAATGCACATAATGCTCGGCAGCGCATGCATCGCGCTTTTTTATTTTTTGCCAAAAGAATCCGCGATCATTTCCCTCTTCCTGATACTCTTTCTTGGGGGGCTGGTCTCGTATGCGCACATGCACATAAAGGCCCTCCCGTTCATAAAGGAAATAATCTCATTCGCGCAGAGAAAAGAAGAGTCGCAGGCTGCTGGGATTGCGGCGCTAAACTTCGCCCTTGCTGGCCTTCTTACCGCAATTATATTTTATCCGCTTGAAGTAAAAATAACGCTCGGCGCGCTTGCGGTGCTCACTTTCGGGGACGGGTTCTCGACAATAATCGGCAAGGCTTTCGGGAAAACGAAGCTTGCTGCTGGCAGGAGCCTTGAGGGGACAGTTGCTGGAATTGCAGCGGCTTGTGTGGCGCTTTCCTTCTTTTTTCCGCTCCAGATAGCGGTGCCCGTGGCAGTGGTGGGGATGGTGGCCGAATTCCTGCCAATAAACGACAATTACTCCGTGCCCATGGCGGCTGGCATAATACTGGCAATTCTGGCCTAAAGGCGCCAAAACCCAACCTACGCGTTTTTAAAAAATAGCCAAGACAATTAAGTGGGCCGGTAGCTCAGTCTGGATGAGAGCACTTCTCTCCTACTCATTTATGAGTAACTACTCGTTTGTGAGGAGCTAGGAAGGGGTCGTGGGTTCAAATCCCACCCGGCCCGCTCAACCTTTTCGCCAATTTTTGATGGCCGGCCCGGCTTCATCTGGCTGCGCCCACTGCGTCCGCATGAAAAAATTCTTCCGCAGGCCTTCCTGAATAATTTTCCCGATTTTTTTGCGCGCAGGGACGGAGCGGTGAGATTTATTAATGGGGAAAGCACCATATATACAAGGTCCACAAGCGCACTTGCGTTTGAGAAAACAGTGGATTTTTTTAACTAAGGGGTGAAAGATTGAAATCATTGGTAAATACGGCAACACAAAAGGACGGCAGCTCGCAGGCTGCTGAAGCAAAAGGCGTAGAGGAATTCGCTACACCTAAAATAATGGTTATAGGCTGCGGAGGGGCAGGTTGTAACGCTATAAACAGGCTCGCAAAAATGAACATTGAAGGGGCGAACCTTGCGGCGATAAACACCGACAAGCAGCACCTCGCAATGGTAGGCGACGAAGTGACAAAGGTCCTTATCGGAAAATCAGTCACAAGGGGACTGGGAGCAGGGGGCTATCCTGAAATAGGGGCAAAGGCGGCGGAAGTCAGCAAGAACGAACTCGTCCAGCTTCTGGATGGTGTAGACATGCTCTTCATCTCCGCAGGAATGGGCGGAGGGACAGGGACAGGCTCGGCACCAATAGTCGCGCAGATAGCAAAGGAACAGGGGGCAATCGTTGTTTCAATCGTGACCTACCCTTTCTCTCTTGAGAGGGCAAGGATGATAAACGCCGAATCCGGCATACAGAAGCTCAGCGAATACTCGGACACAGTCGTTGTAATAGACAACAACAGGCTAGTCGAGCTCGTGCCAAACCTCCCAATACAGGACGCATTCAAGGTCGCAGACGAGGTCATAGCAAGGACGGTGCGGGGAATAACAGAAACCATCACCCAGCCATCATTGATTAACCTCGACTTTGCGGACATCAGGAGCGTCATGACAGGAAGGGGGCTCTCACTAATCGCTGTAGGGGAGAGCAAGTCAGTGAACAAGGTTGACGAGGCTGTCCAGGACACGCTAAACAACACGCTGCTTGACGTCGACATCGCGGGAGCACAGGGATGCCTCATACACATAACAGGGGGCCCGGAGCTCACTTTGGGCGAAGCGAACGCGGTAGGCGAAATGCTCACCGAAAGAATTGACCCAAAGGCGCAGGTCATCTGGGGAGCAAGGGTTGACAATACCTTCGAGAATAAGATTGAAATAATCGCAATCTTTACAGGGGTGAACTCGCCCTACATCACAGGCAAGCAGAAGAACTTCATGGGGACGCAGAAAGCCTCTTCCGGAAGGGACAGGGACTTAGGCCTGAAGTATTTGTAAAACATTTCACTTCGGGTGCCTTTTTGGCACCCGTAGGCTGATTTTTTTCGCACTATTTAATATACAAGAAAGTGATTTTTCCTATAATGCACCAAAACCGGCTTTCGCTAAGAAAGAAAATAGAAACTGGGACAGCGAGGATGTTTTTGGTCAACGAACCAGGACAGTCAAAGATACTGCTTGAAACTGCAATAGCGGCTACGAGAAACCCAAAACTCGAGGAAGCATTGAGAAGAATGGTGGCCATTGTGGGGACAAAAAGCTTTAGCGGCATTCAGCAAGCCAGGGCCAGCATATTGTACCATAGGGCAATGTTGGGCAAGAAAAGAAAGTGAAAAGATGCTGCGGTTCACTGCCTCGAGATGAGGAAGAGCACGCCGATTACCAGGAAAATAATCGAAAGGTATGGGTTGATTACATCCAATGGCGCCGGAAGCTCCTTTATGAGGCCCCCAAGGCCTGCCCCGATGAAAAGCATCCCTACGGCAAACTTGTCAACGGAGAACATGGAACAATTCAATGCTTATGGACTTAATAAAAGTTACTTCGACGGGTGACAGTTCCCAAAACTGTCGATTGACGAAACCTTTTTATTGGATTAATCCCTAAACTTAGGATTATGGACCAACTAGCGACAACGATTGCGGGGGAAATAGCCCTTTCCAAGGACCCGGGCTCGAGCATGAAGAAGTGGCGCGAGATATTCGGGATATCGCAAACAGAGCTTGCGGAAATACTCAAGATTTCATCCTCAACCATTTCAGATTACGAAGGCGGGAGAAGGAAGAGCCCTGGCATCGGGGTGGTCGCGCGGCTAGTGGAGAGCCTTCTTGACATTGACAAGAACCGCGGGGGGAAAGTGAAAAAGCAGCTTGAAAAGAACTTTGCCCCGAACACCGAAATATTTGACATCGCCGAATTCTCGAAAGCGATTGACGGCAAAAAATTCTCGGAAATAATAGGCGGCGAGTGCGTTGCAAACCCTGGCAAGCTCAAGGAAACCCAGGTTTACGGGTATAGCATAATAGATTCGCTCAAGGTGATACTCGACGTGCCGGTGCACGAGTACATAAAGATGTACGGGAAGACCCCGGAGCGCGCGCTCATATTCCTGCAGGTCGGATCCGGAAGAAGCCCGATGATTGCAGTAAAAGTTGGAAGGTTCTCGACCGACATGAAGCCGACAATCGTGGTGCTGCACGGCATTGACAAGGTAGACCCGATTGCGCAGAAAATCGCGGAGTCGGAAAAAATACCGCTGCTGATAACAACTAAATCTGTCGAAGAAATAAAGAAGGCGTTGAAAGAATTCGAAGTTTGAACGCGCCGGAGCAAATTTCTTATCTTCAATTCAGAACTTGAGGCAGTAAGTGTGCCGATACTTTGTTTTCCCATCCTCCGAGAGGCCGAGGAGCTTGTTTGAATAAATCGGGGTTATGCCGTACTTCCTTCCGAGCCGCTTCGAGACGATTTTCGCTGCCTTTGCGGAGCCTACCAGAACATCTACCCCGCCCCTCACATTTTTAGTGTCGATTGCCTCCGAGAGAGCTATCTTCTTTTTCTGCTCTGCAAGCTTTGAGAGCACTTCCTTGAGCTTCGCCTGGCCTTCCTCGAGGGTCGGCTTCTCCCTGAAGCGCACCTGTATTATGGCCTCGTGGTAGTAGGAGGCAATCTTCATCGAGGTGTCGGAAATGGTCTTGTTGAATTTCACGGTGACGTGCTTTTCTACGGGAAAAACAACGCCGTCGATTTCTGTGCTGAATAAAACCTTTGCCTTGTCCACTTCATTTGAATGCTCTATAGATATTGCAAGGCCTTTTACATCTAACTTTTGTGGCTTCGAAAGGGAGAGCAGCTTGTCTGCTATCATCTTCGAGAGGGTTTCGTCCGACTTTGCAAGCCAGTCACGCCCTATGCGGATGTTTTCGCTGCGCATGTCATAATCAACCGTCATTTCCTTTGGGAGGGCGATTATCTCGTGCTTTGTCTGGTAGCAGTCAGGGCAGAGGCTCTCTATCAGGGCGTTTGTCTTCTTTCCGCACTTGACACAAAAACGTTCCATGCTGTTCACTTGCCTTTCGAATATGCCGAATAGAAAACCGGGCTTAGGACATAGAGGTAACTGTAGACATATGCCGTGAGCAGCCTTATTATCCCAAATGCAGCCCAGAAAAGTATTGTGCCCTCCTGCTGCGGCATGAACTCAATTGCGAGCGCGAGGGCAAAGGAGAGCACTGAAAGCGCGAGGCTCAAAAAAGTGGCCTTTGCGACTTCCCCCTTGTTCTGCAAGGAAGAATGGATAGACTTTTTGAGAGAGCCCACCACCGGGCCGCCCTCGAAAAGTATCGGGTAGAGCTGGTAGAAGAAAAATACCGCTGCTATAAGTATTGCTGCATAAAGCACGGAGAAAACGAGGAAATACGAATCATCAGTTACGAAAAGAAAACTAAGGGGCAGGGAGAGCACGGTTATGAGCGCAATGAAGCCCAATTCCACCGCAATCACTGCCGGGAGGATCTTTCCAGCCTTTGCAATGACTTCCTTTAGCGCGAGCGAGAGGCTCACCTCTTTTTTGGCCTTTACCTGGGCGACGAGTGGGGTGTACATTGCCCCAACAATTATGTCAAGAAGGCTGATGCCGATTACAAAGAGCAGAAGCGCGAGCGCGCTTGCAAGAAGCTCCGGGCTCGGGTTTGAGAGCGCCTCGCTGAAAAGGCCGGTTGTCGAAAGTATCGTGTAGCTGTAGAGTATTGCGATGAGAAGCTTTGGCAGTATGAACTTCGGGTTGGCGGAAAAAATCCGGAAAGAATCTTTGAGAACAGAAATGAACTTTGCCATAAACGGGCCCCCAGATTTCAGAGCTCAACCGTCTTGCCGAGTTCCGGGATTATGGGGTTGAAGCCTTCCTCCTTGATGCCCTTTGCGAACTTGCGCGTGACTTCCGCATCGCCGTGCACGCATATCACGTGCTCGGGGTTCACTTTCTTCATCGCCTTGAAAAGCTCCTCCCTTCCGGCGTGCGCGCTGAAATCGTATCGCTCAACCCCGGCCTTCACATTCACGGTAATGCCGTCAAGGTTTATCCTGCCTGTTTCGAGCAGTATTTTCCCCGGCGTCTCCTTGATCTGGTAGCCTGTCATGATTATCTTGGAGTCCTTGTTGTTGTAAACTTCCGGCAGGTAGGCATAAACGCTCCCGCCCTGCATCATTCCGCTCGTGCAAACAATGACCGAAGGCTGCTTGAGAGCGCTCTTCCTCATCTTCACATTCCGCACCCACTCCACGTTTTCTAGGGCCTTCTTTAGGAACTTGGGGTTCTTGAGAAAGGACGGGTTCTTCTGGTAGATGGCCGCAACCTTCTGGCCCATGCCGTCAAAATAAATCGGCGCCTCTATCTTGTACTCGTTCAGAACATCTATAATCTCCTGGCTCCTTCCCACCGCAAAGCATGGGAGCAGGGCATGGCCTCCGCAATCGATTGTCTCCTGCACGGATTCCACGAAAGCCTTCTCCGTGGCCTTCCTGTCAGGGTGGTCGCGGTCGCCATAAGTGCTCTCCGTGATAAGCACGTCGCACTCCTTTATGTTGTCAAACTCGGCTGGGTTGTGCAGGCGGGTTTCGGTGTAACGAAAATCGCCCGTGTAAACAATGGTCTTGTTCCTCATGCGGAGCTCCGTAATCGCAGAGCCCACAATGTGCCCCGCGTCGTGGAAAATCACCGAGGAGTGGTCGGTTATGTCCATGTGCTTGCGGTAATTTATCGGGAAAGTGAACTTCTCGGTTTTCGCGATCTCGTCCTTTGAGAACTTCGCATCCATCCCCTCGAGCCCCGCGATTTTCAGGGTGTCAAACCAGAGTATTTTCGCGATGTCAAGCGTAGGGGGAGTCATGTAAGTTAGGCAGTGCGTTTCGCGGAACAAATGGGGGATGTTTCCGGTGTGGTCTAGGTGCGCGTGCGAAATTATGGCGGCGTTGAGGTTGGTTTTTACCGGCAGCGGGTACTCCGTCCCTTGGGGCGTGAGCTTTACCCCGTAATCAAGGAGTATGTGGTCGCCGTCATCGACAAGGAAGGCGCTTCTCCCCACTTCCTGCGAGGCGCCCTTAAAAGTTATCTTGACCATTGAATCAGAGAAATTGAAAGGCAACAGGTTTAAATAGGTATTTTGCCAATTCTAGTCATGAAAATTCTCCCCATCATTGATGCGATAAAACTCGCGAAAAAATACGGAATCCGGTTCGCGAAATACGAATTCGCAAGAAACGAAAAGGAGCTCAAAAAGGCGTGCGGGAAAACTGGTTTCCCTCTCGCAATGAAAATTTCCTCCCAGAAAATTTCCCACAAGAGCGATGAGGGCGGGGTAGGGCTGCACATCGAGGATTTTTCCGAAGCCAAAGGGCTTTTCAGGAAGATGAAAAAACTAAGGGGCTTTGACGGAGTGCTCCTGCAGAGGATGCAGAGGGGAATAGAGGTAATTGTGGGCGGAAAGAGGGATCTGCAGTTCGGCCCGACCGTGGTATTCGGGCTCGGCGGCATCCGTGTCGAGGTGCTGCGCGACTTTAGCATAGGCATCTGCCCGCTCACCAAAGGCAACGCGAAGGAAATGGTTGAGCGCATCAGGGGCTACCCAATCCTTGCAGGAATCCGCGGCCAGAGGGGCGCGAGCATTCCGAAAATAACCGAATCCATCAGGAAAATAGCAAGGCTCATGCAAAAGGAAAAAAATGTATTGGAAATAGACATCAACCCGCTCATCGCAACGCCGCACCAAATAATCGCGGTGGACGCGAGGGTTGTGGTTGAGTGAGGGTTTACCATTTCAAAGGAATTGGCTGTAGAAAATCTCTTTCATCCTGAAAATTTTTTGCTCCGTATTGGCGCATAACTCAATTTTTTCACGAGAGATGAGTGCGTGCTGGAGGATTTTTGTAAGCCTGTCAGAATGTGTTCTTTTCTCGCCCTTGAAGTCGTTTAGCGCGGCTTTTTTCTTGTCGTGCAGGCAATGCGGCCAGTAGAAACGGGATTTTTCTTTTGAAAGGCCAAGCTTTGCGAGCTTTTCCACAAAATTGGAATATTCCTCGGAAACCAGGATTTCGCCCCACAAACGCAGTACCGTCAGGGCTTTGACATTATACAATTCCTGCGGCTCGCTCATTTTGAGAAGCGAAAATACCCCTTCAAGGGCGGAAAGCGTTTCCCTTGAAGGTGAGGAATTCAAAATCTCCTCCTTTGAAATTCCGATTGCCATCAAATCCTTAACGAGGTCCTCCCTGTGGGAAGGGTTTTTTGCGGGGTATTCTTCACGCAATATTGCCCTCACAACTTTTTTTGCCTCTTCATTCCCAATGCCTTCAATTGCAACATCATAAATTGGGGTGAATGCGAGGGAATGGAAGCGCCTCTGTAGGAGCATGCCGACAAACTTCCCCTTTTCCATCAAATCAAGGTTCTTAAGCGCAGGGAGAGAATTGAATTTCAGGATAAGCGAATCCTCAAAGCTATTTAGGGAATTGAGATCCATAAAGAAACCAACTACAAAAACAATTTTAAACAGTTGTAGTCAAAGCAGTAATTAGTTCCTGCAAATAATTTCATGGCATTGCCTTTATCCGGAAGAAGCACTCGTCGCAGACAAATTTTCCGTTGAAATCGTTGCCCCGCTCCGAGTTCCTGTTGCAAAGGATGCACTCCGTGCCGCTCGAGCTGTTCCTTACAGTAAAGCTCCACTCATAGAGAAGTTCCCAGTCAAGCCACTTCGGGAGCACAAGCTCCTTTCCCACGGTCTTGTCGTTCTGCTGTATCCTTGCGAGCTGTGTCGGAAGGATAGACCTCTTCAGGTCGTTTTCGAGGAACTGCACCCGATCGCGCTGGCCGCGCCTTACGTATTCGAGCATCCTCTGCTGCCATGCGTCCATACGGTAAACAAGAAGGTTTGCGGAGTATTTATTACTTCCCACGGCAAAAAAACAGGTTATGATATTTTTATAAAGAGCATTATAGATATATCTATAGTTATTCTATGACATACACTTCCATCCAGATATCCCCGCAGACAAGGAAGAGACTGGCAAGGTTCAAGGAAAGCGAAAGGGAAACCTATGACAGCCTGCTAAACAAACTCATGGAACTTGTGCCTTCGGGGGACGATGAAGGGGAATACACAGAGCAGTTTAGGCTCGGGCTGCTCAACGCAAGGATTTCCCTAAAGGAAGGCAGAACAATTTCCCACGAAAAGGCGAAAAAGGCACTGGGGGCATAATTTGCCATGGCATATAGAATGGTCCCCGCAGGCCCTCAAGGGAGCCAGCAAGCTTGAACAGAAGGAAGCCCAACGCATAATAAAAAAAATGGAGGCGGCATCAGGGAACCCGCACGCAAATTTTGAAAGGCTTTCAGGCCACCAGGAATACAAAATAAGGATAGGCCAGTATAGGGCAATATGCCTGCTGCTCGAATCCTCGCAAACCATTTACATAGAACAGGTCGGCCACAGGAAAAACGTTTACAAAAAATTCCCAAAAAAACAGGATTAGAGGTAAACGACTTTTCCGCCGCGCTTCAGCTTCTGCCTCTGCGCGTATTTCACCAAGTAGTGCGCCGTGCTCTTCGGGATTCCTGTGAGCTCTTCAATTTTGCGGAAAGCCCGGTTGTCCTTGTGCAGCTCGATGACCTCCATGAGTTTTTCCATGCTGATGTCAATCGGCCTGCCGCGCGCGCTTGAAACGACTATTTCAGCCTTTGCATCCTCAAGGAGACTGCGGGCTTTGGCTGAAAGCCTCGATATGCAGCTCTGCGGCATGAAAAACCGCCTCTGCCCGGCCCCTAGGAGTTTGCGCAGCTCTGCTGCCCGCGGCGGCCTTGAAAAATGCGTTTTTTCCTCTGCCATAAGCACTACTCTTTTTTGTTACGCGTAACGTTTTTAAGTGGTTGCAAGCGCAAGGTCGTAGAAGAATGGTGGCGTGATGGGTTTTAAATTCGATTCAGTCGAATCCGCAATCAAGTCCCTGCGGAAAGGGGAAATGATAGTTCTCGTGGACGATGAGGGCCGTGAGAACGAGGGCGATTTGGTGATGGCCGCCGGGAAGGCAACCATTGAAAAGCTCAATTTCATGAGCAGGGAAGGGCGCGGGCTCATATGCGTTCCAATAACAATGGACAAGGCCCTGCAGCTCGACCTGCATAGAATGACCCCACAGAAGGACAAGTATGACACCCCTTTCACTGTTTCCGTGGATGCGGCAAAGGGAGGAACTGGCATAAGCCTGCATGACAGGCTGCTTACCATAAAAACAATACTTAGCGACAAATCCTCACCGCAAAGCCTTAGCAGGCCAGGGCATGTCTTCCCCCTTGTATCGCGCGAAGGGGGGGTGCTGCACCGCGCGGGGCACACTGAAGGCACAATAGACCTGCTCGAGCTCGCGGGAATGAAGCCTGTCGGGGTAATCTGCGAAATAATGAACGATGATGGCTCGATGGCAAGGATGCCGGAGCTGAAAAAGTTTGTCGAAAAGCACTCGCTCAAAATCGCAACCCTCAAGGACATAATAAAATACAGGCTCAAGAACGGCCTGCGCGTGAAAAGGGTCGCGAAAACAAATCTTCCCACCGCGTTCGGGAACTTCACGGCGCACGGATACCTTGACCTGCTTGACAATCATGAATACATTGCGCTAGTAAAGGGGAAAGTGCACGGCAAAAAAAACGTGCTTGTAAGGGTGCACTCCGCATGCCTCACCGGCGATGTTTTCCACAGCAAAAAATGCGACTGCAACCAGCAGCTCCATGAAGCGCTGAAAAAAATTGACAAGGAAGGCAGGGGCGTGCTCCTCTACATCCCGCACCACGAAGGGCGCGGAATTGGGCTTCTGAACAAACTCAAGGCATACGAGCTGCAGGAGAAGGGCCGCGATACCGTGGACGCGAACCTTGCACTCGGATTTGAAACAGACAAGAGGGATTATGGTACCGGCGCGCAGATACTGCGCGACCTTGGGCTTAGCACAATAAGGGTGCTCACCAACAACCCCAAAAAGCTCGCGAGCCTCGAGGGCTTTGGCCTCAAAATAGTTTCGCAGGTGCCGATAAGGCCCAAGGCCAACAGGCACAACCGCGCATACCTCGAGACGAAAAAGCTTAAAATGGGGCATTCCCTCTAATAAGAATTGCAAAGCCATCATCGTGGGCTTTGAAAAAAAGCCTTACAGGGGGAAAAACTTGAATTCGAAAAACGTTGCATTCATCGGCCTTGTCTTCGCCTCGCTCATATGGGCGGTGGCAGGCGTCGCCTACAAGCTCTTTATCTCCCTAGGTTATACTTTTGCATTCCTCTTCCTGGTTACAAGGTTCTTCAAGTTCACATCCGTATGGGCGATAGGAGGCATAAGGGAGACAAGGCACCAGCCGATAAAGGACCGCAAGGAACTTGCCCTTATACTCCTCAACGGGATTTTCAGCGTAGCGACCCCGGTGTTCTTCGTGCTCTCACTGAGCCATACCTCGCTCTCGAACGCCTACTTCCTCAACTACACCATGCCGGCATGGGTGCTCGTGCTCTCGGTTCTGCTGCTCGGGGAAAAAATCAGCTCCAAAAAAATAATCGGCGTGCTCCTCACAATCGCTGGAATAATAGCGATAGCGCGCCCCGTTGACGTTTTTTCAATAAGCCCCGGGATAGTGTTCGGAATACTATCCGCGCTCTCCTTCAGCGGCGATGTCATCACAGCGCGCGGGCTCAAGAACTACTCCTACCACACAGTGACGATTTACACAAACCTCTTCCAGTTCCTTGTTTTCGTGCCGCTGGTTTTCACTGCGGGGTTTTTGCCGGCTTCGCTTGATTTTATCAGCACAGGAGCCATAGTTCTCATGGGGGCATTGCTTGGCATCGCGAGCTACGCGTATTATTTCGCGCTCGAAAAAATAGAGGCATCCTCGGCCGCGATAATCTCGCTGCTCGAACTCTTCTTTGCAGCGATACTTGGATACCTGATATTCAGCGAAGTGCCGGCATCCCCCGAAGTGCTGGGGTACGGCCTTATCCTTGCCGCGATAGTGATGCTCGTGCTGCGCAAGCCAAGCATCGAAAACTTCGAGCGCCTGCTGCACTTCCACAGGAAGCACTGAACCAACCTCTGCCCCGGCATTATAATTTTATCAGGCCATTCAAATAAACAACCAAAACTGCGAATGGCCCAAAGGCCGGGATAAGGCAAAGCCCGTTTAGAAAGCATTATATATGACAATGTGCACAATGTAATACAGATGCTTGTCGTGAAAGATTCCATGGTTCTTATACACCTCGCCAAAATAACGGCCCTCGAAAAGAGCTGCAGCCATTTTGGCGGCACTATAATCCCGAAAAAGGTTTTTGATGAAGTGGTTGCCAAAGGGAAGGAGAAAGGGCATCCGGACGCCTTTCTTGTGGAGGAGGCAATCAGGAAAGGGCAAATTTCCGTAAAAGCGGTCAAGAACAAAGAGCTTGAGAAAAGGGCCAACCAATTCAATGTTTTCGGCGGTGAAGCGGAGGCGGTAGCGCTTTACTGGCAGGAAAAGGCCAACCTCATAGCCTGTGATGATGACAATGTCAGGAACAAGAAGGAAATGCTGGAATTGAACATCATTGGCACGCCCTCTATACTGCTCTCGCTTTACAGGAAAAAGAAAATAACGAGGCACAAACTCGGCGAGGCCGCAACCAAGCTCAGGAAAATAGGCTGGTTCAGCAACCAGGTCTTGGATGCAATGCTATTGGAGGCTGATAGGCATGGGTGAATCACAGGCGATAGGGATACGCCTAGAAAACGACCTTCTCAAAAGGGTGGACAAAATAGGCGAAGAGGAAAAAATGGACAGGTCAACGGCAATAAGGGTCCTCATAGAAGAGGGCTACTCTTCCCGAATGGAAAAAAAGGCAGCCAAAGAATACGCCGCCGGCAGGATAACCATGGGCAAGGCCGCCGAAAAAGCCGGCATGACCATATGGGAATTCGAACAGTATTTGGTAATGCACGGGTACAAATCACAATACTCCGTAAGCGACCTCCTCGAAGAAGCCAAAAAAATATGAGCAGATGCCGCAAAAGGCCGTGCATCACACAAAGGCAATCTGAATAATCACCCGGCTTCCAAAGCCGGGCCGGCAACCCGGTTTCGGGGCTAATGAGCCCATACTCCACAGGGCCCTTGCTACGAAACCAATTTTCTGGCAAGCCAGAATCTATAGGGTTATTTATATAGAAGAACGCGTTTTATTGCTACTATATGGACACTAAGTCTGGCAAGCCAGAACAACCTTCCAAGGAGCAGAAGGTGCTCGAGCTCGTGCGCGAACACTGGCCTATTTCCGCGCTCGAGATAGCCGGGCATTTGCATGAAAACATCTCCACGCGCGAGCACAAGAAAAAGCATTCCACCAATTACACTTACTACCTCAAAAAACTCGTTGGCAAAAGGCTGCTGCTCTCAAAGAGGGTCGGCAACGCACTTATAGTCTGGCCTGTGGAGGCCGAGGCCTACAGGGCGATACACCGGGCGCTAAAGGAGGCAGAGGATGCTTAACTCTTTTTTCGACAAGTTCATTTTCACGAGCGCGCTAAAGTACAGCCACAACAACTTCTACCTCATAAACATGCCTTTCTTCATAATGCCAGTTGACATAATCGCTGGCATTGCGCAGAAGGAAAACCAGCAGCTCAACCTCGAACTCTATTACGCGGTGAAGGAGGCGGTGAAGAGCTCGGTGCGCAAGGACTTCCAGGTAGATTTCGGCATACAGGGCGAGAAGGGCCTTGAGTTCATGGAGGCGTTTTTCACGGCCTCTGGGTGGGGCAAACTTGAGCGCACCGACATGGACAAGGAAAAGTGCCAGGCGCTTGTGAGCGTAACCAGCTCGCCTATCGCCTCCGCGTGCAGGAACGCAAAAGCCCCCGTGGACACTTTCATGCGCGGGGTGCTTGCGGGGATCCTCTCAATTTACTTCAAGAAGGACGTCGAGTGCGTGGAAGTTAAGTGCGCCGCGCTGAGCGCGCAGCAGTGCGACTTCGTAATCAAGCCGCTCGCGGAATTCAATTTCGAAAACCCCTACACGCGCACGCAGCTGCGGGTGTGAGGGGGAGAATAATGCCGAGCAATCAACCTTCAAGTTGATGCATACTCAACCTCAGCCATAATAGTTCCCGCAACAGGGTTCTTTAGCGGGGTTTGATGAAAACCAATACTATTGCGGGCGGCTATTCCAGATTTTTAGCATTAGTGCTTATTTCGATAATTTTATTCTCTGGTCTTCCATTGGCAAGCGCTGGACAAAGTTCGCTTTTACAGGAAAAAGCAGGCAAAGTTCTTTATACAGAAAAGAGACAAGCCACGGCTTATTTTGCTGTTTATAATAGATCAATAACTGTAGAAGACGGATTAGAGGAGAGGTCCACAAATGCAAATCCCGCAACCACTAGAACCACCCCCTCAACTCCTGCCATGAGATCATGCACTGAACAGAAGATGTGCATAGACAACTATACAATAGGGTTGAAGAAAAGCGACTGTTCAGTCGAAAAATATTACGCCTGCACAGGCGGAATGACTTGCACTAATGGGGCTTGCGGCCCTGCACCTGGGCAAACTGATTGCAGCCAAAGGCATATGTGCATTGATAAATATAAAGTCGGCTTCCAATCTTTTAATTGTAGTGTGACACCTACTGGAGCTTGCAGGCAGGGACAGATCTGTACTGGCGGAGGAGACTGCTTGGATGACACTGGGCCGCCGCAATGCTCAGAAAGTCGTTATTGTGTTTACCCCAATGGACAACCAGCCGTATACACCCAAGACTCAAACTGCAACAGCAAAACCACCTTGTGCTCCAACAAACAAATATGCCAAGCAGGAACATGCGTTCCTGACCCAAAAGCCCCTCCATGTAATGACGAGTATTTTTGTTCAGACGATTACACTATTTCCCATAGAAAGGGCGATTGCTCTGTCGAAGTCTGGGCTACAACCTCACCTTCCAGCCCCATTCCAACGATTATATGCAAGAATGGTTCATGGATAGAAAACCCAAAATTAACCGCTTGTACCGAAGAATATTTTTGCTCCGATGATTATACAATCTCACACAAGAAACGCGATTGCTCTGTCGAAGTCTGGGCGACTAGCACCCCGTCATCTATTTGTAGGAATGGGCAATGGGTGCCTAACCCTAACCCGCCATATTGTGGCTCCACAACAAAAATTTGCGTGGATTCAAAAACAAGTGGAACCAGATGGTCTGATTGCGGAGTGACAAGCAAGGTAACATGCGAAGCCACTTGCGTTGGCAATGGAGTGTGCACCTGCAATGAAAGGCAATATTGTGAGGGTTCTGCTTTAATTAAAAAATATTCGGATTGTACCTATGACCTCGTCATCTGCGACAATGGCTGCAAGCAAGGTGATGGCGGAGCACAATGCAACCCTATCTGTGCCGAAGGATGGGTTTGCAACGGCAGCAAAAGGGAATACAGGGGGGCTGATTGCAACGTTAAGCAATCCGAATATTGTGACGGCGGCTGTTCCGGGGGGCAGTGCATCAAAACCCGGACCTGCTCCCCAGAATATTATTGCAAGGACCCGAAAACAGTCGGTTATCGTGCAGCAGATTGCTCCGTAAGGACAGTCCGGACTTGCGGCTTAGGAAAATCATGCTTTGGAGGCGTGTGTGCCCCAAACAATTCAGATGACTTTTCTGACACTTGCACTGCGGGGAGATCGTGCAAGGACTCCGCCCATTCAGGTTACAAAAACTCAGATTGCAGTTGGAGTTCTGTGGAGTTTTGCCCCAATGGCTGTTCAAGCGGAAGATGCGCCTCTGCTTACGAAGACCCTCCAAACTCGGGCCCTACCTCTGTTGCAATAACATCCTATAGTGACAGCATAGATGCCGGCCATTTGGGTGTTGTGAGATGGACAATTCAAAATTCCGCAAAAGAAACAGGCATCTACATTGCATATAAATCCGACAAAACAGACGCCGTAAACAAAAGCGTCGCTTTGGGCGGCAGTAATTATACTGCACTTTTCACGCCTAAAACCTGCTTTACCGATACAATGTATGTTAGGGCGTATGCAGTCGGGGCAAATGGGGAAACAAAATATTCTGACTGGAAATCTATTTCGACTTCCGGATATTGCAGCAGCCCTTCCGTTTCCAATGGTTCGGGCTCAAGGCTTACTTTCATGGTAAAACAGCTCGACCTCACCGAACTTGGTTTCACAGGGCTAAAGGCGGTTACCATAGGTTCGTGCCTTGACAGCGGCATTTTGACCATTGGCTGCGGGGTTGATTTGGTTACCTTCATCCCTCTTCTTGGGGAAGCTAAACTCATAAAGCTTGCAAAAACCACTGAACTGCTCGGGGAAATAAATACTTTGGCAAAACTCTCAAGTGCCGGCAAAAAAATAGAATTGATAGTAGATGGCTCCAAACTGACAACTACCGGGGAAAAGATTGTAAAAGTTCAGGAACTTGGAATTGGCACTATTTCAAATCTTGGCAAGGCATCAAGTGCAATAGAGCTTACTTTCCCGAACCTCGGGAAATGGCTGCTGAAAAACGGGGAGTCGGCGATTGTGAGGTTAAAAAATGGCGGAGCGACAAATGAGATGCTTGAGAATGTGATTAAGAATGGTGGACGGAACTTAGACGAAGTAAAGTTTGTCGGGAAGGACGTTAGAACGAATATAAGGTGGGTGGAGAAAGGAACCGACAGATGGGGATGGATTAAGATTTGGAAAAAACATGTAACAGGAGAAATAACTGGGGGTACAAGGTTTTCAGTTATCACGAAAGACTTATCTGAAACAAATATAAAAAATATTATATTTGATACAGTGAACGACTCAAAAGGAGTCATCAAAGAGTCCTCGTCGAAGTTCTGTTATTTTTCTAGCACTATCCGCAAGGGGTTTAGAGTATTAGTTGTCGTTGATAAAGTTTTTGTTGATGGAATAAGTAGGGCTGAGAAAATGGGTACGATAAATACAGCTTACCCAAGGCCACAAAATGATTTAAGTTGTAATGATTAGAAAGGAGCATGAAAATGAAGAGTTTCAAACTCAGTTTTGAATATCCATGGCGTTTTGGAGACAATTATAGGGAAGAGATTAAAGAACTCAAAAAGTTTCCAAGGCACATAAAGTATATAGAATCTACTACATTTGGGGAGATATCACTGTATTTTAACGGAAAATTATATACGCCAAGATGGGAAACAAGACCTATGAATTTTTCTGATACGGTTTACCTTCTAAATTTTTTCAAGCAGTTAGTTGGTGGCATAAACAACGCCAAGGAAAGAAAAAAACAAAGGGTGTGGTTTATAGATAATCCCACTTACCTTGAATTCAGAAAAGAAAATGACAAAGTGACTGTTTGGATAGACGAAGACGGGGAAAAAACCCCTCAAGTCATCGTTACATGGAAAGCGTTTGTAAAAGAATGCAAAACCAACGCCAAGAAATTTTTAAAAATAATCCTAGCAATAAATACCAAGCTAGTAGATGAACCACAAGTAAAGTTGTTATCAAACGCGCTAAAACGACGTCTATCCTGACAGGAGACTATATTACAATGAACGCCCATGAAAAGTATTTGAATAAGTGCAGAGTACTGAAAACTTTTGTGGATGAGAGGGATTCGGAATCCTCAATTTTGGTGAAATGCGGAGATTGCAAACCAATCCTCCTTTTCGACTCCTGCGATGCAAGAGATGAGATAGGGGCTCCGCCCCTATGACCCCGTGAATTTACTCCGCGGGCCCTTCG
>CAYJWI010000021.1:0-16824 GCA_964373815.1 uncultured archaeon
AGGTTAGGGAAGTTATGCAACTTTTCACGCGCAATCATCATCAGAGGCCATCGCAAGGATGAAGGCGCTCGGCGCAATGGAAATAGACATCGCGGCCATTGATCTTATACTCACCCAGAAGAGGTGGAGCGTCTACTCGAAAGGCGAATGCACGGAGCAGAGAAAACTCGTGGAAATCTGCGAGCCTTACCTTGGCCAGAAAGGTGTTAGTGCGAGGAAGATTTTTTCATTCAAACACGCAAATGGAAAATTTGCAAAAGAAGGTTTCGGGGAAAAGTGTGCGGAAAAAATCTGCAGGGCTTTTGGTATAAGCATGGCCGGCCTTGATGAGGAAATAGGCAGGCGGCAAAAATTCCTCGAAAGCCTCGGCGCAAGGAAAAGCGGGGGGTTCTTCGATGCGATACATGGCTTTGGAAAAAATGCGCCATGAGCTGCAAGGCGAACTCGACTGCCTCGGAAAAGGCGGAGATGCGCAAAAGCACATGGCGGATTGCGCAAAAATATCAGCGGCGGCAACCGTGCTTGCATGGCTCGGATGGGCACTGTTCTCAAAAGAGGCCATTGCCGGCATATTGTTTTCGCTTGCTACGGGAGCCTGCGCATTTGCCTTCACTATTTACGGGCCGGGAAGGGAACTCGATGCAAGGGCTAGAAGGATTGAGAAGGAACTTCCATTCGCGCTCATGCAGCTAAGCGTTGAGCTCAACACCGGCTTTCCCATGGACAGGGCGATGTGGAGGATTGCGAAAGGGGATTATGGGGAACTGTCCGGCATTTTATTGAAAGCGCTGAGGACCGCAAGGCTTTCCGGCGAATCAATCCCGAAGGCGCTCTTTTCGGCGGCTGAAAAGGAAAAATCGAAGCAGCTGCGCAGGTGCTTTTCGCAGCTTGTTTCAATTTACGAGCAGGGCACGAAAAAAGCGCCGGGCGAAATTGTGAGGCAGATGGCCCTTGAAGGCCTCTCGAGGCAGAAAGCCGAGGCAAAGGAGTTCGCGGGAAAAATGCAGGTGCTCTCGATAGCTTTCATCGCGGTTTCGGCGATAGTGCCAGCGCTCTTCGAGGCATTCATCGCAATAGGGAGCTCCTTTATTGAAATCGCATTCGGCCCTGCCGAGGTGCTGCTAATCACCTGCGTCGCATTTCCTGCGCTTGATGCGGCAATCCTGCTCTACATTATGGGCCTTACGCCTGAATCAATGAAGGGATGAGAATGTCTTTGTTTGGTGGGGGAACGCAGAAAGAATTCGGCGAAATGCTCGAAATGACGGGCTACCGCAAAAGCGTGAAAAGGTTTTATGAGGAGTGCCTTGCACTGGGGGCAATAGCTGGGGTTGGCGTGCTCTATTACGGCCTTTTCGCTGCACAGAGCGGGAAAGTTTCCATGCTCGCGATAATCGCCTTTTTCGCGCCGCTTGTGCTGAACTATTTTTACAGGCTCTATCTTTTTGATGAAAGGAAAAAAAGGGTTGAGGAGGAAGTGCCGGACATGCTCCTTCTCGCCTCATCGCTGCCTGAAAGGATGGGCCTTGAGAGGATTGTGGGCGAAATTGCAAAAACAGGGAAGGGGCCGCTGCAGGAGGAGTTCGCCCTTGCAGAGAAAAAAATCATGGCAGGAATGCCGATTGAGCAGGCGCTTGCGGGGATGAAAGCAAGGAACAAATCGAGGCCCCTTTCGAGGGCGATAGAGTTAATCACAAATGCATTGCGCTCAGGAGCTGAAATGAACTCTGTGTTCAGGGAAACCGCCCAGGATTTCATGGAAACGAATTCGCTTTTGAGGGAGCGGGCAGCGAATTGTGCAACACAAAAATACACGCTCCTCTTCGCGGGGGGGATCATAGTGCCTTTCATACTCGGGACGCTTACAGGGATGGTTTCAAAGCTCGGGTTTTCAGGGATCGCGGAACTCGGAATCGGGCTTTCTGAAATTAAGAAGGCTGGCCTAATTGACGCATCCGGGCTTGCCAACATCATCTACATTGCAGAGTACGCCGCCATTGCCTCTGTTTTTGTCGCGTTCCAGGAAGGCTCTCAGAAGAAGGCTGTGCTCTATGCCATGGCGCTGCTTCCATGCGGGCTGATTGCTTACTTCATCGGGAAAGGCATATAACCAAAAGAAAGAGGATTGCCGACAAAAGAATTTTAAAGTAGTCTTGCCTTTGTTTAACGGTTTGAATGGGACATGAAATAGAGTTTGTGCATTTCGGCAAGGAAAACCTCAAAGGCTACACCCTCATAGAGGGTTTCCCGGGAATGGGGCTTGTTGGCACAATCGCGGCGAAGTACTTGGTTGAAAAGCTCAAGTACGAATACATTGGCTACATTGATTCGGATTGTTTCATGCCGGTAATAAGGATACATGAAGGCCTGCCTGTGAGGCCTGCGCGGATTTATGCCGACAGGAAGAACAAAATAGCGGTGCTCATCTCAGAGCAGGTGATTGGAAAGCATTTCACCACCGCGATGGCAAAAAAAACGGTGCAGTGGGTAGAGAAGAACGGGATAGAGGAGCTGATTTCACTTTCAGGCGTGCAGGCCTCCGGGGATGGCACAAGGGAAATGATTTACGGCATTGCCGCAAACGAGGAGTCTAAGGCGCTGCTAAAAAAGTACAGCCTGAATGAAATAAAGGAAGGCATCACCACCGGCATCACGGCGCTCATATTGCTCGAGCTGCACGATTCAAAGGTTAGGGCAATCTCCATACTTGGCAATGTCCAGCTCTCCGCGGATTACAAGGCCACCGCTGAAGTTTTAAAGAAGCTCAATGAAATACTCGGCCTCAACCTCAATGTCGAGCCACTGCTCGAAGAGGCAAGGGAAACAGAGAAGCAGCTCATAGAGCAGCTCCAGAAGCTGCGGGACACGCGCGACAACGCGGAGAAGTTCGAAACCAAGACTCCGCCGCCAATAACGTGAGCAAAAACATTGCGAAGCATTGTCCATACGAAGCATGGACTTCCGCACCCAACAAACACAACTGTTGATTAAATGCGAAGCATAGTCCCGTCGCAGACGGGACTTCCGCACCCAACAGACGGAACTGTTGTTTGAAACCAAAACGCCTCCGCCGATAACACAATCCGCCCACAGAATAGTTTATTAATTACAAATCACAATTTCTATCCATGGATTACAAGTGGCTCGCGGTGCCGGTGCTTCTCATTCTCGCTCTCGGCGTTGCGCTCTACCTGAACCAGCCAAAAGTCGGGCAGGTTGAAGGGGTGAAGTACCAGTCCGCAGGCGGGGACGAGTACCTCGATTACGATTATACAACGCCTGAAGAAGTAGGGGTCGGGGAGGCTGACCCTAACATCAAAACTTCCGGAGTTGCACCGAAAAGCCTTGCTGACTGCGCAGCGGTTGGGGAATCGGAGAAGGACTGGTGCTATACCCAGTACGCGCTCTACTCCGGCGATGAGAAGGGATGCGCTCTTCCGGGCGAGCAGGCATCAAAGGATGATTGTTTCGCGCAGCTAGCCCTCGTGGAAAACAAGCCAGGGCTCTGCGACAGGGTGGAGGTCGGCAGGGCGCAGTGCAGCATAACGATTGCGGTGGCAGAGAAAAACCCATCCCTGTGCGAAAAAGGCAAATTTGAAAAAGAGCAATGCCTCAAGGCCGTTGCCGCGAAAAGCCAGGATATGTGCGCAAAGGATGAGCAGAGGAAAATATGCAACGACGCGGTGCAGGCAAATGATGCGGGCATCTGTTCCCAAATGATTGATTACACGGAGTTCTGCTACTACAATATCGCGGTGGACACCAATAGTTCCTCTCTCTGCAACAAGGCGGGAGAATCGAGGGACTCGTGCTTCTTCAAGGTTGCGCTTGGCACGAGCAACGAGGCAATATGCGAAAACCTAACTGAAACAAGGGACAATTGTATAGCATGGGTGGCCTTCAACACCGGCAATAAGGAGCTCTGCTACAAGGCAGGAAAGGAAACCCAGAGCTGCCTGGATGATTTATAGGCTAATAGCGACCAACTACTTTTTTATACCCTCAAGGGCATTAATGTTTCATGGGCGGACACGGAGAAGGCAGATGGCATAAGGCGAAGGAGTTTATTCGCCATGACCCTTTTAATTTATTTAATCCATTGTTTTGGGTAAGTGAAGGACTTGGAATCCGTAACAAAAGAAGGGTGGTTTCTCAACTCCATGCACAAGCAGCCCATCTAGAGCACGACTCTGTATTCAAAAGGCTGCGCAGGGAAGCCGGTTTTCTCGGGTATGACGAAAAAGGCGTATTCCGTGGAAAGGCAATGTATGACATCGCAATGGCGGTGCAGGAAATTTATGAAGTGGAAAGGGCAGTGAAGGTCGCGGGGAAGGACGTAAAGCTCGGCGAAGCCGTGAATGAAAAATTGAAGGAAAAAGGGGTCAAACCGCTTTCGAAAGCGGAGTCAGACATCTATTCGCAGATGGCGGGGGATTACCAGAAGCTGCACAGCATTTGGGAACAGCTAATCAAGCAATACACGCTTTACGGGCAAATGGATGCAGAGCACCGGGAAAGGTACGAGAAGGGGCTTGCACAATTCAATGCGGAGCTTGCGCATCTCAAGGCTGAAATGGCAAGGCACCAAGGCCTTTCACTCAGGGCAAGGGCAATGTATGATGTAATAAATGACCTTACCAGGGGAAGGAGAGCCACGCTAACTGGTTGATGCTTTTTTCCTCTGCCTTATGAAAACGAATGAAACGGCAATTACCGCAAGCAGCAGCGCAAGCAGTGCCCTGCTCTCCGGAAGCGATGGGAGGTTCAAAAAGCCCTTGTCCTCCTTTCCCAAATCCAGATTAAGCACGTTGCCAGAGGCCGTGGCTGTGGTCTCGCCGTTTGGCTGCACCCTTGCCGCAATCCCGTCCCTGAACGCCTCTATGAGCGGTAGCAGCTGCGCGTTCTCCGCATACCACAATCCCTTGTCAGGGTCATAGTAAAATGAGCCGTTCTTGCCCTGCGCGGCGGTGAGCAGCTCTGGCTTGTTCTGGTCCAGCTGCACGAAAGGCGCTCCGTCCTTTGTTGTGAACTTGAGATCGTGCTCCTGCCCATCATTCGTCCTTATCTTGAGGCCTTCGGGCGTCTGCGAAATCTTGCCGACATAATCCGTGACCTTGCCTGTTTCCTTGTCCACTACGCGCAAATGGTCTTCGCAAACCCCCTGGGCGTTCTTCTCCGCCGAAATCACGAACCTCTGTGTCGGGGTTTCGAAGACAGTGAACGGGCCCTGGTGCGAGAGTGCCTTGTTGAACTTGTCCACTTTAGCGGTCTTGTAATCCGAGGCAAGGTCGGGTATTAGCTCGAAGTTGAGGCTCGGCTCTTCGCACTGCGTCTGCTCGTTTAGTTCGCGCTCGAGCTTTGGCTTTATGCCTTTCACGAGGTCCTTGCTCAAGATTCCGTCCTCGTGGTGCTTTAGCCATGTCAGGAAGCAGCCATTGGGCTTTACTATGATCGTGCCGTTCTCGAACTGCAGGCTCTCGAGCTTTCCTAGTTCTGTAGAGCCGTCATTCGAGTTTGAAAGGTTGACGTCCTTGTTCGCGTAAATGGTTATGGTGGCATTCTTGCCCTCGGCAATCTTCCTCGGAACCCCTTCAGCTATAATCCTCTCCCCCATCGCCCTCACATTTGGATGGGTTGTGGTAACAACAGCCCTTAGCTTTCCGAACGCGTCATTGAGCTTCTCCGAATCGAGCGAGAGGCCGGTCTGCTGCACGACCCCGTCCTTTATGCACCTTAGCAAATCCTGGTTTAGCACCCGCACTTCTCCCTGCGCGTTTATCTCGAACGCTTTTCCTGATGCCGCATTGAGGCAGGTTTCCGTGAGGGTGTTGGGGATTTCAATCGCGGGGATGCCGAGGTTTGTCGAGGCGAGGCGCACATTGTCAGGCGATTCGACAACCGTTTTCCCGTTGGCGCTTATCTGGCCTTTCGCGAAATCTATGTTGAGGTTCACATCATTTATTCCGCGGAGCTGCTCTGAACCCGTCTGCCTGTATGAGGCGGGGGTGATGTCGCACCCTTTGCCGCACCAGAAGTAGAAGAGGCTCCTTGAATCGAGCTGCCCGCTGCTGAGGCCTTCGAGGCGCAGTGTTGCCTGCACTATGTCGTTCTCCTTCGAATCCGAGACGAACTTGTCTATCTCGGTCCCTATCTGCTCGACTGCCTGCTTTGTGAGGGTGTTGCTGTCGCCCTTGAAGCTGTCGACAAAGTTTTCCTTGAACCTCTTGACCATGTCCGAGACCTTGTCAGTTGACTTCTGCGTCGGGCTTTCCTTGCCGCCCTTCTTGTTCGCGTCCTCTTTCACGGGCACGAAGTAGTGCGCGTAATAGCCCTCATCTGCATCCACGCAGCCGTGCAGTTGCGGGGCGATGGCTATCTGCACTGCGGCTGTGCTGAAAATGCCCGCCCAGAAGAATGTCGCGTAAGTGATTGATTGTATGCCTGAGAGGACGGCGCCTATCCTTCCCTTCTCCTTTACCGCTTCGGGCAGCAGCTTCCCGAATTCTACCCCGTAGAACTCGAGGCCTTCGAGCGCTTCCTTGCAGGTCTTTATCTTGTCATCAGTGATTGCCTTTACCAGGTTTATGGGCTCGCCCTTGCCCTCGCCGCTCTGGCCTTCGAGGTTCGTGTGCCCCGCATAAAGTATAATGGTCTGGCCTTTCTTTTTCGCCTCCTCGCTCACCGTGTCCTCGAGTATGTAGGAGAGGAGCTTTTTGTCCTGCACGAAGAAGAACGGCTTGAAGCGTGAGAGGTCATCGCTGCGCAAGACCATGCTGCAGTTCTCGCACGTATCTGGCCCCGTGAGGTAGAACGCGAGGTTCTCTGTTTTGCTGCGCAGCTCGTTTTTCGTGAGCGCGTCGTAGAGGTTCCTTACAGGGTTGTACTTTTGCGAAATCTCGTCGAGTATTAGTTTCCATGGAAGCTTGTTTATCACCTGTATGAACATGTCGCCCTGGTCCGAGCCTTCGTTCGCGAAGAAGTCAATGTATGCGTAATCGTAGATGTTCTGCTGGCCTATTGTGAACTTGAGCCTGTGCCAGGTTGTCGGCAGCTGGTACTGGCTTATGCCTTCAAGGCCGAAGCCTTTCTTCGCCCACCAGTAGCCGAATGGGAGCACTGTCCACTTCGCGCCGCCCTTGATAGTGAAATAGGTCCTTATCAGTTCGTCTTCCTGCGCCGCGAGCTTGTCTAGCGCGTTGAAGTAGCGCCTCGAGACCCAGTTCCTCTCCTGCACCGTGTCAATCATCTGCTGGACGTTCTTTACGCCGAAACTAAGGTTCGGCCTTATCCTTGCGTTCGTTATCCTGTCGACGAATTCGTGCGGGCTCATTACCCCGACTTCGGCCCATCGCCCTTCAACGACTTCCGCAGCATTGCTGATTGTGTTCTGTATGAATGGCACGGAGGTCTTGTTGTAGGGTATGTACTCGCCGTAATCGTTCTTAACCCATGCCTCCCTTCTTGTCACAGAGGTCGATGCATTCTGGATGTTTGCGTACGAGAGCGGCCTCTTGTTTGCAGCTACGTCCCCCGCCTTGTCGAAAGTGTACATTACAAGGCCGTCGCCCCTTGACTGGTAGGCGCTGTTGAATCTCAAAGCTTCCTTCTCGAAGCCAGCGAAGGTGCCGTCCTCGGTGAACTTCTGCAGGAGCCTTTGCATGTTCCTGTGCTCGGTGAAAAGGTCTATTATCTCGGAGCCGCCGTCAGAGCGCACCTGCTCTACGCCCTTGTTGAAGAACCCGACGTTCCTGTGCCTCACCATCCATTCAGGCACATCCGAGTCAAGCGTGTCGTCGTAGAATTTGGTCATCCACCATGAGACATCCCTTCCGTACTCGATGTGCTTCTGCCTCTCGAGTATGTGGTATGGGCCAAGCGGGTCGACTTCTTTTTCTGCGAGCTCGGCCGCCTCTTTCCACGCATTCTGTGTGACGGTCACCTTTGCCTCCGCAGCCCTTGTGAGGGAGCGCATGTCCGTTAGCACCCTGAGGAAATCGGCCCTTTCCTGCTGGCTCTTTATGCTGTCAAGAAAACCCCCCTTCTTGCCCATCTGGCCCATAAAGTGCTGGAACTCCTCCGTCTTCACAATATTATAACCGCTTCCATCAACGTTCCCCCCCGTGAGCTCCTTGTACCACTCCCTCCATCCCGGGTACTTGTCGACCTTTGCCCTTATCCTCTGCGTCTTTATGTTCCCGAGGAAAGTGTCAGGCAGGACAAATTGTTTCCTGAACCTGTCAAGGAAGTCCTGGTACCCTTCCCTTGCACCTGCAAGAAAGCCCCTCCTCCCTGTCCAGCCGAAAAGCTTTTTCGTCTGGTAAAGAAGGCTCGGCCCGAAGGTGCTGACCACCATTTCGCTCGAGTTCCAGCTGTTGAAGAGCTTGTCGAACATCGAGTAGGTGCTTATCACGCACGCGGAATTGTTGCAGTTGGTCTCGAGCTTTGCCTCGAAAAAATTCGTTAGTATCGAGTTTGGTATGAGTTCCTTCTCAAGGCGCTGCGCGGTCTTAACCTGCACATCGCTTGTGCCTTCGGTGAGAAGCCCGGCCTTTAGCGCGTCGTTTTCCGATTTCGAGAATTTCTTCAGGTTGGAATTGTCATCCGACAAAAAGTTCGTCACATCCTTGAAGGCATCCTTCACTGGCTTGAAATCAGCGACGATCCCCTCGCCAGAGTTCCTGAACTTCAGGTTCGGGCCAAGGAGGGCGCATTTTGGGGAGGATGTGTCCTCGCACCTTCCCGCGCGCAGCGAATCCTCGAGCACTACGCCCAGGGCGAACGGGCCATTGATGCTGGAGTTGAGGAACTGCGAAATCTCCCATGGCTTGAACTTGGTGCTCGGGATTTGCGTTTTCACGGCGGCGTTCTCGTCATCTGGCTTTGTGAGCACGAGCTCGTTTGTGTGCAGCTTGTCCCTATCCTTGTCCTTCGCGGTCTGGCCCGCAATCTCCTTGCCAGTAAAGCCGGATTTGAGCAAATCAATTATGTTTTGCGTTTCCGAAGGCTTTAGTTCGGAAGAAGAACAGGTATATTCATTGACCTGCGGGACTTCCTTCGGGGTTTGCTTCGGGGCGTTCTGGTTCGCTTCGCGCGCGGCGGCCTGGGCCGGGGTTTCGACAAGCGTTCTCGGGTCCTTCGAAGGCTGGTTTGGAATCGGTGGGCTTGCGGCGAGCGCCGGCTCTGCTAGCAGCGGGAAGAGGAATAGGTATGCAAGGAAAAAAGCGCAAAGCCTCCTCATCAAAACCACAATCCCCTCAAAAGCCCCTTGTAATTAACATTCCTTGTAATTAATATTATATAAGTAGAAATTAAGGTTTGCCGGCTATTTATTCCTTTTGCTGTGCCATTGGCGGCGGTGCATGCCTCAATTATGGCGCAATGGCCGCTTTTCGGCGTGCATGGGAAATACCCAAGGGGCACTGCGCAAAACTCTTAAATAGTTGCCTATATATACACTATAGTGAACTATATGGAAATCACCACTATACAGGTAAAGAAAAAGGTGCTTAGCGAGCTCAAAAAGGCCAAGAAATATGGGAGGCAGACATATTCTGAACTTATCCTAGAGCTTTTGAAGGCGCGCAAGGATTCAAGGCTTAGCAGCCAGTACGACGAGTTCCTGCACACTATACAACAGGAAAAAATGAAGGAACTCTGGGACAACAAGGAAGACGAGGCATGGGAAAATGCTTGATTCTGGTGACGTCGTTCTCGCCGCAATACAGTTCGTGGACAGCTTTGAACTCAAGAAAAGGCCGGCAGTAGTGCTGTTCAAGGAATTCGGGAACGTCATAGTGGCCGGCATGACAAGCAACACCAAGATGAAGGGAGTAAGGCTTTCGCCAAAAGACGGAGCGGCCAAGGAAAGCGTGATCAAGACAAATTATATTTTCACAATCCCGGAGAAGGCAATACAGAAGCGGCTTTTTAGGTTGAACAGGGAAAAAAGGCAGGAGCTTTATGACAATCTGCTTGCAAGGCTCTCCATGCTCAATGCCTGAAAAAAATCATGCCGTTCGGCAACTGGAAAAAAACGCCATTCCTTTCACCCGTGGAAGATGAAGAAGAAAATCCCTGAAATGGATTCTGGCACGAGGAAAATTATTATGGCAGAAGAGACGGCCGAGGTGAGGTAGCACGCTATGGCAAGGTTTGCCCAGCCGGGCATTTTTGGCAGTTTTTTCGAGACTGATTCGAAAATGTAGAGGCCGGCGAGCTCGAGGGGCAGGAGCAGCAGGGATATCACGGCGGCGGAAAGCGTGACCTTGAAGAGCCCATAGAGGTATGAGACGAGAAGCGAGGAAGGCGAAGGCGCGAAAATGGATGGCACCTCGCCCACATTGCTCTCCTGCAGCGCGGTTAGCAGCGGGTAGAAGTAAAGCGCGAGCACTAAGAGCCAGAGGATTATGAAAGTCGTGGCTAGCGCGCTTGCAAGCCAGTTCCACTTTGTCGCCTTCCCGATTTTTTTGCGGAGTTCGCGCCCGATGAGAGCGCCTATAAAGACCACTATTGCGGCTGGAATGGCGCCCTTTAGCAGGTCAAGTATTGAGAAAATGAGCAATTCTACGGGCGAAGCCGGCATGAACATTAGTTTATTTAAGTACTATAAATATGTTCTGTAACATGCCGTTCCCGAACTACATCGCAGAGGCGCTCTTCTCATTTTACATACTTTTAGGCTCTCAGAGCTGGGGCTATCTCATGCTCCGGGTTGGCTGGCCGAACATCGGAAGCCTCGACGAGGAATACAAGAGGGGATGGGCAATAGTCTTCGGCGTGATTTTTGCGGGGGCAACCATTGCGGCATCCCTCATACTTTTTTTCCTCGGGCTGACCCCTTTCACGCTCCCGGAAACCATGTTCGTCGGGATAATATTCTTTTTTGCCGCAGGCGCGGGCCTGCTTTCGCTCAAGGCAAGATACCTAGGCCCCCTCACCCTGTCTTTACGGGAAAAAAACGCGCAGGCAGGCACCATGCAGGAGCGGGGAATCGTTGGGAACGAGCACGAGAATTTCGTAAAAGAGCTCAGGGCCTCGCTCGCGGAGCAGCCCATAACAGAGGAGGTGCTCGAGGCCGAAACTTTTGAAAGGCTCGGAAGGGCCTTAGAGGGGGAAGAAGAATTCGGGGCCGCGGGAGGCGGGCGCGCGGGCGCCGCAGAAAGCGAAGAGCAGCAACAGGAAAGCGCGAAAGCGAAGAAAATCCTTGAAGAGGCGCTTAGCGAAAGCGGGGAAAAGGCCGAAGATGAAAGTGGGGGCAAATGGCGGATGGCGAAAAACGAAAACGCCATTGAACAGGCCAGCAGGAAGATGGGGGCTTTTACAAAGCAAAAACCCGTGGACACGGCCGCGGAAGTGAAAAAACCCGGCAGCTGGCTAGATGCACAGATGAAAGGCGGCGCCGGAGAGGACAGGGCGAAGTTCGCCTATGGCAATGCCGCTGAGGGAAAAAAGCCGTTCTTTGCGGGCATTTTTGCCAAAAAGGAAAAAGCGCCCGCGGTTGTGGAAAACAAAGATGGTCTGGGCACGCAGAGGCCGGTTGGAGAATTGCTTGGCCAGCAAAAACGGGTTTCTGAGCCCGGGCCGGAGGCATTCGAGTTCAAGATTGAGAGCAGGGAGAGCCTACGGGCAAAAGGGGCGCAAAAGGTTGCGCCGCAAACAGCGCCGGCAGCCGCAGTGGCAGGCAGGCAAAGCAGGCCGTTGCCATTTTTCGGGGCAATAACCGGCCAGGGAAAGGCGCAGGAAAAAACTTATGCAAAGGACAAGGTCGGGGAAATAATGCGCCTAATCGACGAGAAAAAATCCTCCGCCAATATTTCTTCAGGAATGAACATGGAATATGCGCGCGGGGAAAGCGTTTCAGGGCCAAGGTATAGCAAGGAAAAGGAAGCATGGGCGGGCGTCGCTGCACGCGAAGAGGAGCAGAAGAAAAAGGCAGAAGAGGCGAAGAGGCAGATACTGGAAGCGCTCAAAAATTCCCTCAGGGAAACCCCTGACATGGAGAAAAACGCAGCAAGGAAAAAGAGCCTCTCGCAGGAAATGCCGAAGTCCTCAAGGCTCGTGAAAAAATTCGGCGAAAGGGGGGTCTGAATGGGCGAAGACATTCCGAGGAGGATGAGGCGGTTTTACAGAAACCTTGGGGACGAAGGCAAGACACCCAAGGCTGACGATGCGAAAAAAAATGAAAGGGCGGAAAAGGGCGAGGAGCTGGAGGAGATAAGCACGAGCCTTTTCGAACAATTGAAAAAGAGCGAAGCGCACGAGAAGGGGGAGGGCGAGGAAATTTCCGAGGAAATCGGCGGTGAGGAAAAAGGAAAGGGGCAGAGCCTGCTCGAAAGCCGCAGGGAGCGCAGAAAGCATGAGGAGAAGGGAAAAGCAAAACCAAAACAGCCGGAGCAAAGCCCCCTGAAAAAGCGCAGGAAAAAACAGGAAGATGGTGAATTGGAAGGCGGGGAGGGCCTTTCCGAGATGCCTGAAATCGAAGAGCAGGCAGGAGAAGAGGGGGCAGGAATGCCCCAATCTCGGGGGAGCGAGCAAATGCCGCTACTAGGGGAAGAGAAAGATGAAAAAGTTGAAGCGGCAGAGCCGGAAGGAGCCATGGGCGAACTCGAAGGCATGGGCGAGGAGGGGCCAGAGGGGGGGGAGGATGCGCAGGGAATGGACGAGCTTGCCTCGCTTGAAAAGGAGCTCGAAGGCGAAGGGGAAAAGCCGAATGAACCCCAAAAAACTAAAACATGCCCGCGCTGCAAGAGCAAGGCGCTTTTTGTCGCATACTGCCCAAAGTGCGGGGAGGCATTCTGCAAGGCCTGCGCAAAGTCCGCAGAGCCCCAGCGCGCTGGCATAAAGCTCAAATGCCCCAAGTGCGGGAACGTTTTCACGAAATCCAATTAGGTTTTCATTGGATGGGGTTCAGGGGGCGGGGTTATTTTGTTGCCCCTCATCATCTGCCGGAATGCAGTTCCATGAAGAAGCGGTGAACAGCTCCGATAGCCTCTCATCGGTTGCCCCAAGCCACAGCGCATCCCAGAGCACGAGGTCCGCCTGCGCCTTGAAGTTCTCGACATCCCCCCTCTTCACGACCTTGGTTAGCTTTACCGAGGAAGATGCCTGCGAAGTCGGGCCCACGTTTGAGATGAGGCGGGCAATCTTTGTGTTCAGCACATCAAAATCCGCCTCGCCGCCTATGGCGCAGAAATAATTCCTGTGCGACTCGTCCTTTGCAGTTGCCTTGTCATCCTTCTTTGCGGAATAAACATAGAACCTCCCCTTGCCGCCCGGGCCCAGCTGCTTGAAGCTTGCGGAGTATGGAACTTTGTCAAATTCTGTGAGGTGCAGGTATGCGAACACGAACTTTTTTTCCGAAGGGATGGCGATGTAGAAGGCGTAATCCGTCGAGTCCTGTATCGGCGAGAGGACTTTCGAAATCGCCTTTCCGAGCACTTTCCTCTCGCGCTCGTTTAGCAGCTGGTCATCCGCATAATCCTCCTTTACCACCGCAAGAAGGTAATCTATTTCCGCATCAGGCTGCCCGAGGGACTGGGAGACATCGCGCGGGGTTGAGCTGTAGAGTATTGCCTTGAGCGCATTTGTGGCGAAGGTGGTGTTGTACTCGTTGGTTATCTGCTCACGAACGCTCGAGCCGTATGAGTTCGCGAATCCGAAAAGGAAAATGGAGAGCGATGTGACTATGAGCACGAAGTAGAGCGCATCGGTAACCGCGGCCTGCCCCTTTTGGTTCATTTCCACGCCACCACGAACAAGTGCATGGGCTTCACTATTTTGTCGTCTTCGACCACAATCGGGAAAATTCTTGAAACTACTTTCGTGTCAACGGACTCCTTGAGGCTCAAGAAGTCGGAGATTTTTTCCGGCGAGGACTCCGTGATATTAGAGCAGTAAAATGTTTTCCCGCCTTTGCTGAAGAAGGAGACATCGAAAATGCTGCTGACATCCCTCCCGTTCGCGGCATCCTCCGAAATCCCCGCGACGTATTTGAGGTTGACTACGCCTATCTGCCTGCAGAGCCCGCTGAAGTTCTCGTAGCTGGAAATGTAGCTGCTCGACTGCAGGGTCCTCGAAATCCTCATCACGGCAACATCATTGTTGAATTCCGCGTTCCTCTGGTCAAATGCGTTGAAGGTCACCGTGAAAGTTGAGAAAAAAATCACGAGGCCGAAAAGGAGCGGGATAAGGGAGGGAAGGTCGTCGCCAATTGGCCCTATGAAGCCTTTTTTCAGCAAAAGAAACCGCCTTCTTCGGTTGCAGTGCCTTTGTGCACAATGTTCCCCACGCTCGTCTTGTTTGCCTTGCAGATGGCGGAATTGCAGGCAATGACATAGAGGCTCGATTCCCCGCCCTGCACTTCCTTCACCATTTCAAGCGAATCTACAGGCACTAATGCCTGCGGGTCGAGGAATATTTCATCGGAGCGCGAAACGCCGCCGGTGTATGAAGTGCCGTCGTAATCCTGCGCGTAGAGGAAAAGCCCCGCCTTTGTCCTGAAGCTGCTTGCGGCGATTGATTTTGCCTTGTACTCGGAATTCTCTATTGATTTCTTGAGCTCCTCGCGCGGGTAGACGGAGAAAATCAGCGTGTTCACGTTCTCGCCGCCGCTCCTTATAACTTTCTTGGAGATCTTTAGCACGTAGTAAAAATTCCCCCCGGCGATGCTAAGCTCTCCCGGAAGCGCCTGTGAATCACTGAAGCAGTAGCTGGGCGAGCTTGCGAGCGCGAACGCCCTCTCATTTAGCCGCAAGGAAAGCTCCTCCGCCTCCTTCACTTTCGCGATGTCGCCAAGGCCGAAGGAAAAAAAGGAAACAATGGCGAAAATCGCGGTGACAAGTATCAGCAGGTTCAGCTTGCTCAGGATGAAGTCAAGCATTACACCGCCTTCCTCTTGTAGGCGCACACAATCGGCGCGCTGCTGAAAAGGTTGGACTGGCGCACAAGCGTGTACTGGCCTGGGCCGATTCCTTGCGCTATGTTTTTCCAGTCGGCTATTTCATAGCCATTTGAAGGCTCGAGCGAGCGGGTATCGCACGGCTCGCCTTCAGGGAAAGTGGTCGCGGAAGAGATGCGCAGGCACTTCGATTCGGTGTACTGCGGCGATGAGAACTGGAGCACTGTGCACTGCGCCTGGCTTCCGCCGCATATCGCCGAGCAGTAGGCGAGCTCGTCCCTTTCCACGATAACGAGCTTGCTGTCCGTGTCGCTAAAGCAGTTCGGCAGCCCGAAGGCGATGTTCGCCTTGGACTTGTTCTTCACGACTTCCTCTATGCCGCTGCGCATTTCCTCGAGGTTCTGGTTGAGGTTGCCCTTGCATGTCTCGGAGCTTAGCTTGTCTAGGGCATTGAAGCCTATCACAATGACAAAGCTCATCACTATCATTGCGATGAGAAGCTCGAATGGCGCGGATTCCTGTCCTTTATTTGAGGGCATGAACCAAAGAGGAAAAAGTAGTATTTATAGCAAACGGGAAAGGTAATCCGGCTAATTTTTGCCGTTTGCTATCTAGCAGGCCGCCATAAATGCCAAAAAAACTTTCGCGGCCTGCTATAATCATGACTTACCGGCAATTACAATAGGCAAATGGTTATTATTTGGGCGGTTCACCAGGTTCATACAGGCTGAACAAAAGCAATAAATACAATGAAACGGCAAAGGCATTGTAACTTCAGGGGAAGTCATCCGCAAGATGATATGCTTAAATATTTGTATTATATAAGTTTATATGATTGAAAATGGGGAATAAAACCGCTGTCCTGCACTACCCGAGGCTTGATACCGTGCTCATGATAGAACATGCGATAAAAAAATCCAGGGACTACCCGGGCAGGACAAAGCTGTGGAAAAAACTCCCGAAGAAAGTCATGTACCAGACATACAAAATCGCCATAGATTACCTGATTCAGTCAAGGAAGGTCATGCTCACCAAGGATGAAAAACTCGTTTGGGTTTTCGCTGATTCCGCCAAGGCCAGAAAACTGATTGCGCAGAGCGTGCCGGCGCATGCATGAAATAAGGTACGCGCCTGAGTTTGACAAAGGGTTCGGCAGATTAAGGGAAAAAGCCCTGAAAGGCGACGGCGAAGCGCGGTATTTGATTGGAATCATAGGCAAGGCCAGCACAAAGATTGCACAGAACAGGGAAGCCGGGAAAAAGATACCGAGAAATCTATGGCCGCGGGAGTACATCCAAAAATATGGAATCAAAAACCTCTGGAAATTCAACCTTGACTCCTATTGGAGGCTGGTGTACACAATCACAGGCGACCAAGCAAGGCTGTTTCTCATATACCTCGAATACATGAACCACAAGGAATATGACAGGAAATTCGGATACAGAAGAGGCTGAATGATATTTCAGCCATCTCCACGGAAGCGGTTTTATTTATCCTTGAGAACAGGCTGGTTCTGCACTATTTCCTGGCTCTGCTTGAACATCGGCTTTACCAGCGCGATGATGAGTATCGCCGCGATGATGAAGACGATTAGCAGGTAAACGGAGTTCCATTCCCCCTGCGCGCGCTCCTCGCGTAGAAGTTCCATCAGGCCCATGAAGAAATTAGGTGAAAGGGGGTATTAAAGTTTTTGGTCAAGCGGTTCTTTTAAACTTAATTTTACCTATAGCAAACCATGAAAGTTTTTCGGCATTTTGCATGGTTTGCTAGATAGCAGACCTGAAAAATCACCCGAATTACTTTATTGGTCTGCTATAATTAGCTTTGGCAAGATATGAGTGTTGAGTCTTTTTTTCCGTATATTCCTTGTATTGTTTTGTTGTATCTGAGCCAGAATAGTATGTGTGAGTTTTGCGGTGTATAGTGTG
>CAYJWI010000022.1:0-15738 GCA_964373815.1 uncultured archaeon
AAACCCTTTTATTCCCTCCCGGTTTTAGTATGTTACCGGTTTTTATGGGAGAAGAGAGCCTGCTCGGCATCACGGTGAAAAAGGACGCCGACTTCGTGGAATGGTACAACCAGGCCGTGCTCAAGGCAGGGCTTGCTGATTATGCCCCGATAAGGGGCTTTATGGTGGTGCGGCCGCACGGCTATGCCATCTGGGAAGCGATACAGGCAAGCTTCAACTCCGCGCTTGAAAAACTCAAGGTGCACAACGCCTACTTCCCGCTCCTAATACCAAAAAGCTTTTTCGAAAAGGAGGCAGAGCACGCGCAGGGGTTCGAACCCGAGCTCGCCTGGATAGAGGGCAAGGAAGAGGGCGGCGAAAGGGTCGCGATAAGGCCCACCTCTGAAACCATAATGTATGATTCCTACGCGAAGTGGATCCGCTCATGGAGGGACTTGCCCCTGCGCATCAACCAGTGGTGCAATGTCCTTAGATGGGAAGTGAAACAGACAAAGCTCTTTTTGCGCACGCGCGAATTCCTCTGGCAGGAAGGCCACTGCGTTTACGCGACAAAAGAGGAGTGCGACAAGGAAGTGCGCATGATGCTAGATGAGTACAAAAAGCTCGTAGAGGGGCTGCTCGCAATCCCCGTAATAGGCGGAGTGAAGACCGAATCCGAAAAATTTGCGGGCGCGCTCTACACGACCACCATCGAAGCGCTGATGCCTGACGGAAAGGCTCTCCAGATGGGCACCTCGCACAACCTCGGCCAGGGATTTGCCAAGGCATTCGGCATAAAGTTCCTCGACGAGAACAAGTTGGAAGCGCTTCCATGGCAGTCGAGCTGGGGATTCAGCACCCGGCTGATAGGCGCGCTGGTAATGGTGCACGGCGACGACAAGGGATTGGTGCTTCCGCCTCGCGCAGCGAAAAACAAGGCGGTAATTGTCCCCATACTTTTCGAGAAGACAAAAAAAGAGGTGCTCGAGAAAGCGCAGCAAATAGAAAAGTCGCTTTCCGCTTACAATGTGCTCCTCGATGACCGCGACAATTACAGCTCCGGCTGGAAGTTCAATGACTGGGAACTAAAGGGCATCCCTCTGCGCATCGAGATTGGGCCAAAGGACATAGAGAAGAAGCACGTGGTCGTAGTGCGCAGGGACAATGGGAAGAAGGAGTTCGTGAAGGAAAAGGATTTGGCAAAAAGGGTTCCCGGAATCCTCGAGGAAATGCAGGCAGAGATGCTTGCGAAGGCGAAGAAGTCCCTCGATTCGAACATAGAAGAGGCTTCCTCGGAAAAGGATTTTGCCAAGCTCCTTGAGGAAAGGAAAATGGTGCTCGTACCTTTCTGCTGCTCTGGTGACTGCGAGAAAAGGGTGAAGGAGAAGCACGGGATAACTTCGCGGTGCATCCCTTTCACTGAAAAGGAAAAACCATCGAAGTGCATTTTCTGCGCAAAGCCCTCGATAAAAAGGGCGCTGTTCGCGAAAGCGTATTAGTCCGCCTTCGGGAAAACCGTGTGCATAGTTTCCAGAAAAGTTTTGCATGCAGCCTGCTAGGATTTTTTAGTTCAGGTAATTTTCCTGCTGCGGGAAAATCTTTTTCTTCCACACTTCGGCAACGCAGTTGTCGATTTTTTTAGAGTGTATGCCTGTCATCTCGAAGCCGAGCGAGGCATAGAGCTTTTTTGCCTCTGTGTTGTCCTGCTTTACGAGAAGCTTTGCCTTGGGTATCCCCTTTTCCTTGAGGAATTCGACCGCGTAGTTCAAGAGCTCCTTGCCGATGCCTTTCTTGCGGTATTTTTCTAGCACCGAAACCGCGTTTATCATCCCGAAGTGCTCATTTATCTCAATCTCGACAAACCCGGCAAAGCTGCCGTTGAGGGTTTTCTTGAAAATGGCTATGTATGGCTTGCCCATGCGCTCGGCGATTTTTTCGGCGGTGAGGCCCTTGTAGGCGAATTCGCGCGAAACGATTTTGCCTATTTCCGCGATGTCCTTTTCATCCGCTTTTACTATGCTCATCCCCCCACCTTCCTCAAATAATTCCCTATTTCGTTAAATGACACTGCGCACCCCGCGAATTTCACGGCATAGAGCGCGGCTTCGAGCGCCTGCCTTGTGCGGTGGATTTCCTCACCGAAAGTGCCGTCATCGTACGAGAGCGCAATAAGCTCTACGGAGCGCACAATTTTTATCCCCCCGTATTCAGCCCTAAACGAGTCCAACGCAGCCCTATTGATGCTCACCCTTCCTTCATGCCTTCTCTGCAGGAACGGGACAATGTTCTGCGGCTCTTCTATGAGCATTCTTGTGGTGCGCTCATCTATGGCAAGCACGTCAGCGTTGATTTCCTTTATGAGCGCAAGGGTTTCGGATTCCCCAAGATGCAAAAGCCTCACCTTCTCCCCGTCGCATTCGCACAAATCAAATGTTTCCCTCTCAAGCCTCTCCATCCTCTGCCGCATGGCGGGCGTGGTTTTCATTACCTTGATGTACCCTTCCTCTACCGCGTCGCGGATCCTTATCGCGTTGAGCTCGAACCTCTTTATCCTCGCCGGAGTCTGCACGCTTTCCATGTACACGGATTCTGGAATGATGAATGAAATGTTCTCCTTTTGCGCGAGGTGCTTCATGACTTTTATGAAGCAGTTATCCGAGATGCTTATGAGGCTGCTAGAATCAAGCACGATTTTTTTCCGGGGCTTCGCAGCGCTTTCGTTTTCGTTCATCCGCGGAGCACTTCCTTGAGGTTACGCAGCCTCTGCTCTATCCCAAGGCCAGCCGGCTGCTCGTCGTGAATCCTTGTCGAGCCTATGTATCTTTGCAGCTCCTTTCTGTCAGCTCCCGTAAGCGAGCCTGCCTGACTAAGGCTAAGCCCCATTGCATACGCTGTTGAGGCCTGCTTGATTTTCGCCTTGCCGTAGATGTCCTTTGCGAAGTTGCTGAGCTCGGAGTCAATGAACTGTATGCGTTCTATGGCACTGTCAAGGCTTTTTGCGAAACCCGCGTTGTCGTTTTTTTCGAGTGCCTGCACGCTTTTCAAGAGCGATTGGCTTATGCTTTGGGAAATTTTCGGCCACTGGCCTGATTGCACGAAGTGGTCCTTTGAGAGGATCTTGTAGAGTGCATAGGCTATGACTGAAACCTTTGCAAGGCTTTCGTCGTTCTTGAGCACGGCCTGCTCGATGATGCCGCCTCCGAGCCTCTTTAGGTCCTGCGCCTGCCTTGCCTCGAATGCCCCTATGAGGGCCTCAAGCCTCTTTACGAGCCTGTGGTCCATGAACTAATTGAGGGCATGGCGTATAATAAGTTTTTTATTGGCAAAGCCCCGTTCGGCCATTGGTCCGAGAAGCCAAATCCAGCAGGGCATGGCGTATAATAAGTTTTTTATTGGGAAAGAGCCATTATCTTGAACGCATGAAACTCGCCTTTTTGCCACTTTTTTTGCTCCTGCTGCCAGCCGCCTCTTTTGCGATTACGGGCAACGATGCGGTCAACCTCGTTGTGAACTCGAACAATTTCCTCTACGAGGCGGAAACCTACACCCCCCCTAACGTGGCGATTTCATACGAGGATAGTGGTTATTGGGTAATCCCGCTCACAGCGGGAAGCAACATCGTCACTTATTTTCCGGTGGACGCGCAGTCCGGCGAAATCTCTATTTCAAGGGGCGTGAACAGGGGCGTTTTTGGGGTTGCGGATTCGCTGCGCGAGCTCCAATTGCTCAAGGCATCGATTTCCGGGAGTTCGGGTGTCGAGTGGCTTTTCACGCAAAAATACCAATCGATTTTCAACGACCTTTCCCTGCAGATTGGCGATGAGGTCTTCCAGCTAAACACCGCCGAATCAACGCTCAAATCATCCGGCATTTCCGCGAACCTCGAGCCTTTAAAATCAAAGCTGCGTTCAATGTCCTCCGCCTCCTCATCCATTTCAGGCAAAATAGCTGATGCTTCGCAGGCGGAAAACTCCTTCGCAACTTCGCCCTCTCCAGAAGCTCTCGCAACGCTCAATGGTTCTTTCTCGGAAGTATTCGGTTCCATTGGCGGGCTTTACAATGCAAGCCTCGAATATAGGAGCGAGCTGGACAAGCTCAAGCAGGAGATTTCGCTCTCCGACATGGAAGCCGAGAAGAAGGCGCAGCTCTTTTCAATCCTCGAAATCCCTTCAGGCATGCAGGCTTTGCGCAACTACAACATAGACGCGACGCAGATAAAGGAGTCCCTCGATTCCTCGTTCAAGGCAAGCTCTTTGCGCCTGGATTCGCTGCTCGGAGAATTCGAGGACAGACTCCTGAAAAACGATGTGCACAAGCTGCTTTACGGCGAGAATGAAAAAATACGGAAGGAAACAGGCTTCATCTCCCTCACCGAGGCTAAGAACTCAATCCTTCTCAAGGAGAACAGGGCGAATTGGGAAGACCAGCAGAAAGTAAAGGAGCTAGAGCAGGATTACTCGAGGGCCAGTTCTTTTTACGGGGAGAGGGATTTCGAGCAGGCAAGAAAGTATGCGCTCGAATCCATTGGTGACGTGGTTTCTGTCTACAAGAAAGGCCAGAAGAAGGCGCTTCCTTCGGGCGGGATTTCGCAGGATTTGCTCTTCAAGGCCGCTGGCGTTCTGATATTGCTGCTAGCGCTCCTATACGTTTTCAACAACAGGGGAAAGCTCAAGGGCATGGTTTTGAAAGAGCCGGAAGAAGTTGACCTTTATGCGTAAAGTTTTCATCCTGCTGCTCGCGCTGCTCCTTTTCTCGCAGTTATCTTTCGCACAGGTTTCGCTTTCTCTCGAACCGGTTGGAGGGGGCAACAGGTTCTACCAGTATGAGGTCAAATACTACAGGTTCACGGTGCAGAACGACTCCGCCTCAGAAGCGAGGGATGTGAAGGTTTTGCTCAAGGCGCCGCCACAGGCCGCGCTAGTGGTTGAGAGCGAGGAGCGTTCAGAGCGGCTTTTCTCATTCCTCTCAATCCCTCAAGGGGCTGCGCGCGAAAAAACCTTTGAAGTGAAGGCTGTTTCCGTTTCCCGCGAACCGGTGGAGCTTGTAGCGGAGTATGGTGTAGGGAATACAGGGGGCAAAGTTTCCACGCAGCTCGATGTTTCTGATGCAAACATTTTGCTGGAGGCATCTTTCGGGAGGCAGTCCCTCAAAAAAGGCGAAAGGAGCGAGGTAACATTTTCGCTGCAGAACAACTCCCAAGAGCCGCTCACAAATGTGTCCGCGGAGCTCTTTTCCACCGGCCCTCTCGCTCCTGAAAGCGGAAGCTTCGAACTCGCGGCCCTTGAGCCCGGAAAAGGCACGGGCGGGCAGGAGCTCTCTTTCTCTTTTGCACAGGACTCATTGAGCCCGCAGCTGGTGCTTAGGGTTTTTTTCAATGATTCGGGCGGCGCGCACGTGCTCGAAAAATCCTTCGAGGTTGAGGTAAGCGACAAAGGGGTTTACGTGATAGCCCTTGTAATAATAGTCCTCGTGCTCGTGCTGACGCACTTTTTGAAGAAAAAAATAGGGGAAGATGAGGGCGAGGCCGGCGAAAAGAAGGAAAACCCGGGCAAGAAACACTGAACTGTCAATCGAGCTTTCTCACGAGCTCCAGTTCGCCAAAAGAAATGTCCTGCCCATCCTCAAGGCTTATGCCGAGCTCCTTCTCGAGCGCCCTGTAGGCCGCCATCTCGGCGGCCTCTTGTTCGGCTTTTGCCTTTGCGGCAGCTTCCGCCTGGGCAGCTGCGGCGGTATCAACATTCACATCCGCACCTGAAGGGGCCTCGGCAGCCGCGTTGTTTACATCAATTTCTTGCTGGGCAGTTGCCTCCGCACCTAACAAATTCTGGTCTTGCGTGGAAGGCTCATTTGCAGGCTCCCCTGAAACTTCTTGGTTCGGGGTGCCTGTTTCCTTTTCCGGCGCCGAAGCGCAGCCAGCAAAGAGAATTGCAATAAATACCAGTGCCAAAATTCCCTTCATTTGGAATCCCCTTTTGCCTTTATTTCCTCAACCGTCTTTTTCCGGAATCCCTTCCACAAATCCTTAACGTGCTGCACTATAGCCTTCCTCTCATCAACGGTTTTCGCCTTGTTGAAGTTCAGCTTCTGCTGCTCGAGGTCGGTTACGAGATTGATTATAGATTCCTTCGAAGCGCCATGCTCCCCGAGTTTCTCCGCTCTCTCCTCGAGCGCATAGAACCTTAGCTTTACTACGGAGTATACCTTTGTGCGCAGGGCATAGAGGCACGCTGTGTCGGAGCACTTCTGTTTCTCCGCATTTATGTCAAACACCCACACCTTTTCCTTCAGGCAGGATTCCTGGTTGTGCCAGTCCTTTATCGCCCAGCAAGGCCTTGCCTTGTCATAGAGGAAGAGGCAGTCATCGCGCGCTTTCCCTCCGAGCTGCTTGCACTCCTCGGGGAGAAAATTGAGTTCCTTGTAGTTTTCTGGGAGGTTGTATCTGCACGCGACCCTCTCGCGAAGGGTCGACTCATTCGAGCATGAGAGCTTTCTCTCGTCGAATTGCTGGACATAAGGCGTTTGCCCTCCCCCGCCGGTGGATGCTGCGTTTACAATGGAAATAACCATTGCGGCAATAAGGAAAAACAGTATTGTGCGTTTCATGCAACCTCTTATATCTGCGCGCAAAAAGTTAAATTATAGCAGGCTACGCGGGCTTTTTTGGCATTTATGGCGGTCTGCTACGCCTCTTTTCGCGCGCGCTTCCGCGTGCAAAAAACCGCGAGCTCCTCGAAAAAGCCCCTTTTCCGTGCGGCTATTTCCGCCACAAACCCTTCGCCTTCCAGCTTTCCAATTGTCTGCCTGTAACCATTGAGGTCAGTTTGCAGGAAAAAGCATTTCCCGTTTTCCGTGAGGAACTTCGGGAATTCTCCGAGGAACCTGTCCAGCACTTCCCGCCCCTTTTTCCCGCCTTCGAGGTCTGCAAACTTTATTCCCTCGCTCTCAAGATATGGCGGGTTGAATATTATGGCATCCGCCTTCCACGCGCATTTCTCGAAGAGGTCTGATTGCACCGGGAAGAATTTTCCCGCAAACCCGGCATTTTCGCAGTTCTTTTGCGCTGTTTCGAGCGCCTTCGCGCCCACATCAAAGCCGAAAACCTTCGAGGCCCCCTGCAATAGCGCATTGATGCCCTGTATCCCGGAGCCGCACCCGACATCAAAAACCACGGAGCCCTTTTGCACGGAAACATTTTCCGCCAGGAAGTAGGAATCCTCCGAAGGGAAGTAGACGCCTTCTGGGCACTCGAGCACTAGCCCTTTGAAAAAAAATTGTGCAGCGCGTTGCATAAAGAATTATTAATTGTTTTAATCGGGGGTTTGCGCCGCGGAGCAATTTTCAGTTTCCGGGTGCCTCTTGCAGAAGTTTTCCCTCAATGATTTCGCATCCGTTGTCTCCCTGCAGTCAAGCAGGAAAATCCCGGCTTTGTTCGTCAGGAGCTGTCCAAAGCCCCTCTTCGAATTCTTGTAAATCGCGTCCTTTTGCGCTATGCATGCGAGGAACGCGTTCTTGTCAAGCTTTGACCTGTCAAGTGCGATGTCTAGCTCTATTGGCGAGAGTGGCTTGCCGTAATGGTTGCTGATTGTCCAGCAGCCTGTTATTTCAGGGAGGGTGAGGATGGATTCGTCCCCCTTGAAGGGGTTGTTGCAGTAAATGCCTGTCATTGCCCTCTCGAACTCCGGGTACTTGTTCTGTTCTCCTGCGCATGTGAGGAAAATGTTCCCCAGCACTGCGTTCTCGTCTATCGAAGCGCTCTGCGCGAAGCTGTACCTGAAATCTAGGCCCTTGTTGAAGTCTTTGATGAAATCATAAAGCAGCACCCTGTTCACAGCATTCTGCTTCGTGTAATAGTCATCAAACGCTATAACTTTAGGTTTTCCTGCCGCGCAGTAAATGGGCGACGCATCAAGGAAGTATATGGGGTAGTATATGTTCTGGTTGAGGTTGAACTCCGGGGCAATGTACGCGGTCCCGATTTTTACGAGGGTTGAATCAAAGTCCTTCTTGGTGGTTGGATAATACTGTATTTTGTCAGCGTCAATGATTGCGGTCGGCACTGTCCCTATCCCGAACTTGTCTACTATTTTCCTGCCCTCATCCGAGTTCACGTCCACTTTCTTCATTGAGTAAGGTATTCCCCTCACCTTCAAGAGCTCTTCAAAGGTGTTTGTCTGCCTGCACGACTTGCACGCATTAGAGTAGAGCATCGTGATTGGCACTGTCCTGTATGCGACGTCATTTATAGGCGGCTGCTGGTTCCCGTTCCCGTTGCCCTGCGGGGCAGGCTGCTGCTTTGTGAGGGTTAGGGTGATTGCGGCGCCAGCCACTATGCCCAGTATGAGCAGTATTGCAATAAGGTAAATCGGAAAACCAGTTTTGGCCTGTTTGGATGCAGCCCTGTCATAATTGAAGAACTTCTCGGTGCTCCTCTGCTCTCCCTGCCTCTTTTCTTCGGTTTCCTTTGCTTTGGCTGCAGACGTGGGTTTCATGCTATTAGCACCGCATTTATTGTTTTCGCTATTAGTCGATTATGGTAAGGTTAATTTTTAAAGGTTGATTGTTTTGTTAGCAGATTCCCATTGCCACCTCGACTGGTTTGAGAACCCTGTCCAGATTGTCGAGAATTCGCGCAAGGCCGGGGTGCAGAGGATACTTTCAAATTCCACAAGCTTCGAATCCATAGGCAAGAACCTCTCGCTTTCAAAAGAGTTCTCGGAAGTGCTTGCATGCATCGGGATACACCCTGCGAATGTGTTTGGGATGGGCGAAGATGAGCTTGAACGCTCGTTTTCGCTTGTTGAAAAAAACATCGCCAAAGCCTGTGCGGTAGGGGAGGTCGGGCTTGATTTCAAGTACGCCTCCACGCCTGAAAAGAGGGTCCTGCAGGAGCGGGTTTTCAGGAAATTCATCTCAATAGCGCTCGCGCACGAAAAGCCGGTAGTTGTGCATGCGAGGTATGCTGAAACAAGGTGCCTTGACATCCTCGAGGAAATGGGCGCGGACAAGGTGCACATGCACTGGTTTACCAACAGCAAAAAAACCAGCGCAAGGGCTGTCTCCTTGGGCTATTTCATCTCCTGCGGCCCAATAATTTTTTCAGACAATGCCTCCGCCGGGGTCGTGAAGGCAATACCACTCGAAAACCTGCTGCTTGAAACCGATGCGCCTGTCAAGTTTTCAGGCGAGACCTCGGAGCCGTCCTGGATACCCGAAGTGTGCAAAAAAGCCTCGGCGCTCAAGGGCGTCAGGGCCGATGAGCTGGCCCTTGCCACTGGAAAGAATTTCTCCTCGCTTTTCGGGGAAAAGCTTTAAAATAAGTAATTGCTTTGACTATTTTATGACCTTTATTACAGTGTTCCTGCTCGTGCTGGTAGTTGCATTGGGCATAGGCAATGCCCTTTTGTCGTTTTTCGCATCCGGGAGAAAAACCCCTGATTTGGTTTCACAGGTCACGGCAGGCTCTGAACCCAATGCTTTCGAGCAGGCGGTGTTCATTCCCTCTTCTGGCATTGCGCCAATTGAAAAGAAACTTGAATTGGCTCATGCAAGGATACAGGGCATAGAGGCAAAGCTATCGCAGGCCAATAAAGGCCACCAGGGCTATGGCATCGATTTGTCCTTGAGAAAGAAAATCGAGAGGCTCGACAATTTCAGGTCGACCGCGGAATCGGAGATAATCGCAATCAAGGACATACTAACAGAGCTGCAGAACAACAATGTAACTATCAAGGCGCGCTCCTTCAAGAACACGCACAAGGGAAAGAATGTTTCGCGCGATGAGCTGCACAAGATAATCTACCGCTCCTCTTTGTGACAACCACAACAGTTTTAACTATTTTTGCCCCATAATGGTCTTGGAGGGATTTGATGCCAAGATATGTCCTCAAGACAGCGCAGGGCCCAATGGAAGTGAAAATAGGGAATGAGAGCAAGTGGATATGCATGTGCGGGTTGAGCACCACGCCTCCGTTCTGCAGCGGCGCGCACAAAAAGACCAGGGATGAGGAACCGGGGAAAATTTACAAGTACAACGATGACGGCACCAGGAAAGAAGTCAAAGAACTTTGACTTTTTTTAATTGTTTTCTGTAGCAGAATTTCTCTCTTTGGGCCAGGAGTTATGGTTCTTTCTTCTTCCAGGTTTTCCTCAACCGTTTCGGCGGTTGGGAGCGATGGACCTTGCTTCGCAAGGGCCTGGCTCCGCATTCAAGAATCTTTCTTTTTCCAAGTCTTCCTTTCGCCCTTATCGGAAGAATTGTTCCGCAGGTGCTTTGCGAGCACGCTCGCGGCACCGACTACCGGCTCTATGTCATCGCCTTTAGGCAGGAACTTTATGCCCTTGTAGGCGGTCTTCATCGGCGCGCCGTCCGCTATTATTTTCGCATCGCCGAAAAGAGAAAGGAACTCTGCAATCTTGTCCATCGCGTGCGCCTCTATTTTGTTGAGGTCAAGCCCCTTGTTGCGCGCAATATCGATTAGGGCTGAATTGAGCGTGATTGCGACAGAGCCGAGCATTTTCCCCGAAACCACTTTTTCCTTTGCCGAAATGTTGCCGGTTTTCTTGCTGTCGCGCATCTCCCTCATCGCATTCGTGTCCCCGAGGACCCCTGCAATTACCATAGGGCCGTCCCGCTCGCCCCTCCCTGTCTCATCAATGCCTATTGTAAGCTCTTCTTTCAGGCCCAGCATGGAGAGGATTTCATCCTTTACTTTTGCCGCATCAGAGCCCTGTATTGAAATTTTTCCTGACTCGTAGAGGGTTATAGTGCAGCCGCCCTTTTTCGCGCGCAGCTCCTCGAAATAGTTCGTGACCGGGGCCTGCTCGAAGGCAGAGAGGATTTCCTTTATTTTCGCCTTCTCCGCCTTGCCGAAGTTGAGGGTTTGCTGCATGGATTATTCTTGTTTCTTGGGCTTATTATAAATTTCCTAATCACTCCCTTCCTGGAAAAAACGGTTATTCTGGCCATGGCTTTTTGCCTGCGCTAGGGTTAAATATTTCCATGGCAATGTTTATTCATGGACTTGAAGCAAATAGGCCTCGCGGTTTCAGGCCTTGGCATTGCAGGGATCGCTTTCGAGTACCTGGGCTCTTTTTGCTCCAAGAGGCTCTTCGATTTGTGCTTCTACCCATTTTCCCCCTCCGGCCCGGGAGAATTCCTGCCCCTCTATTCCGTTGCAGTGCTCCTATTCGGCCTGCTCATATACTTCGGCTCCGAGGGCGGAAAAGGGTGATATGCCTGAAAAGCATTCAATATCGCACAGCCTAAATAAGAATTGAAGTGAAATCAAAGAGCGAGTATGCCTAAAGAAAAGCGCGCCCTTTCAAAAAGGCGGTGCTCACTCGAAAAGGCCAACAAAAGTGCGCACAAACCTCTGCTTTGCCACCTTGAGAGCCCTCTTTCCTTCTTCAGTAAGGCCATAGGAGATTGTCTTCCCTGATTTCTTTTCCTTTATGAAGCCATCCTCCTTTAGAGATTTGAGCGCGGGGTAGATGGTGCCAGGGCTCGGCCTGCAGCCCTTGCGCTTCTCTATCTCGTCCGCTATTTCCTGCCCATGCATGCGCTTTTTCGAAAGCATGAAAAGTATGAGAAAGCCCAGCATGCCCCGCATGTCGCAGCACCCTTCGTAATCCTTTCCTTCCATAAAACCACTCTAAATAGTATATTGCCCTGTTTTTAAGAATTCCCCGCCCCTACATATTGGGTGACCGATACATATAAAAGCAGTTGCGTTTGTATATCGCATACCCGATATCAATTCGGGTTTTTCACCCAAGGAAAGGAGGTTTTTGGAATGGGAATGTGCTACGACGGAGGCTGCGGCTGCACAAGCAGGAGCTTCCTCACAAAAGAAGAGAAAGTGGAAATGCTAAAGGAGTACCAGGAGGCGCTCGAAAAGGAAGCTAAGGGCGTGTCCGAGCGGATAAAGGAACTCCAGAAGAACAACTGATCCGGCCTTTTGCCAAAAAAGTCGGGTACTGTGTTGGCCATTTGTGGCCGCGTATCCATTTTTTTCCGGGGCTAGCAGCCCCGGATTGCTTTTTTTAAATCGAAGTGAAAAAGCGCGTTAGGGCATCAGATTACCATGGCTTTTTCGTGTCCGACCCTCACCGAAGGGATGAGGATTTATGGAAGGGTCACAGAACTTTTGCGCATTCATGAGAAGGTTTATGTGGCTGCTCCACGACTGCAGGCCAATCGAGCCATAGGCTGGAATAAGGAACGCGATTTTTTTATTTTCCATGCAAAACTGCCCCGGAATTGCAATAAATCCAGTTGCCCTCATTTCGAACCTAAGGCTTGTTGGTTTTCCCAAGTCCTGTCTTTTCACTCTTGCTACCCTTCTCATTCAGCTATTAATTTGATGGCCTTTTTCTCCGGTATCAATGAAAGCTCGTCGTTTTCTTTGAGGTTATACTGCCTCACCAATTCCTTAGGTATCCTAATTCCAATACTTTCTCCCCATTTGGACAGTTTTGCGGTGTACCTTTTCATTTTTCTGTATTTTTCCGCAACGGCGTGCAGTTGTTTCATGTCGACTGTTTCTTCCCCGCATTCAACGCACTTGTGGTACTGATATTCCACGCCTTCAGGGGTGGCGCCAGTCCTTTCAACCGTTTTTCCGGAACATTTTGGGCATCTCATCTTTTCACCTTTTTTGTTATTGTAACTATCTTGAGAATGTTTCCGATTATTTCGTCAACACATCTTACTGTGAATTTTTTGAACTTCTTTTCTATTTTCAGCCTGTTTTTCCCGAATTTTTTCATTGTGCCTGTCTGCAGGGTGCGTTCAAGCAAATAAGGGTCAATGCCCCTTTGTGATGCCCTGATGAACGCGTGCCTCATTACGATTATCTCGTATTTGTCTTTCTGCAAACGACCACATGAAGAAATAGTCCATTAATAATATTTAAAGATATCTTTTGATATTAAAGCGTTCCCAGTCCGGGCCTCAAAAGCCCATCTGCAGCCGTTCCGCCCCAAACAGATTAACGGGTTTTAAATGATTGGTATTTATATTTCTATATGGCGCTTTCTGTCAAAAATATCTCCATTTCAATCGGCAAGAGGGAAATACTCCGCGATGAGAGTGTGGGCATTGCCGACGGCTCGAAGGTCGGGCTCATTGGGCGCAACGGGGTAGGAAAAACCACGTTTCTCAAGGCAATTTTGGGCCAGGTTGATTACACGGGCGAGATTAAATATGGAGGAAAGGCCACGTATTTTTCACAGGAAATCGGTTTGGACATGGAAAAGAGCGTGAGGCAAACCCTGCTGGAAAGCGTGGCAGCCTACCACCATGTCCCTTTGCAGGATGAATTCCGCGATATCGAAAAACAGCTCGCAAACCCCGCCGTCCATAAAAACAGCGCGCGGGTGGCGAAACTGATAGAGCGCTTTGTCGAGCTGCAATCACTGATTGCAAAACAACAAGGCCCGCAGCCGGCAAACAAGATCAAATCCGTCCTCGCAACCCTTGAAATTGAGGATTCATGGCTCGAACAAAAAGTCGGGCAGCTCTCAACGGGCCAGCGCGCAATCACCGCCCTTGCGCAGATACTCTGCTCTGAATCAGATTTTTTGCTCCTTGACGAGCCGACAAACCACCTCGATTTCAAGCGGCTCGATATCCTGGAAAAATATTTGCGCAACTTCAAGGGAACCATCCTCATGGTCACGCACGACAGGTATTTCCTGGACATGGTCTGCGACACCATACTGAAAATCGAGAAAGGGAAATTGGTAAAGTACAACGGCAATTATTCGGCATATGTAAAGGCACGCAATGCAGCATTCGAGGCCCAAAAAACCGCATACGAAAATGAAAATGAATACCTCGTAATCGAGAGGGACAAGATTGCGCGCATCGGGAAAAGCCCGCAGAAAGTCACACAGGGAAAATACCGCGAAAGGCTGCTTGAAAAGCGTGCAATCGTTGAAAAGCCGGACATGGACAAATCAAGGTTCGAGACCCATTTTGAGGCCTCGCCCATACGCTCGAACGTTGTTCTGGAAATCGAGCATCTCGATGTCGGCTATGGCAGGCCGCTCATTTCAGATATCCACCTAATGGTTGGGGCGCATCAGCGCATTATCCTTATAGGGGAGAACGGGATTGGCAAGAGCACCTTCCTCAAAACAATTGAAGGCAGGGTGAAGCCGCTTTCCGGCACAATGGCTTTCGACCACCAGGCAAAACTCGGCTATGCAGACCAGGAATTGAGCGATCTTGCAAGCGATCTGACGCTCTACGATGAAATCCATGCGCTGCTAAAGGACATGGCCAAGACCCGCAAGAACCTTTCAATGGTCGGGTTCATTTCGGATGATGAGGTATTCAAGCCTATTTCAAAATTGTCCATGGGGGAGAAATCGAGGCTGAATTTGCTCAAAATCCTGATCGGCAAGCCAAACCTGCTGCTGCTGGATGAGCCGACCAACCATCTTGACACGGATGCTAGCGAAATAATCGAAACCGCATTCCTAAATTACGACGGCGCGATTTTGGCAATCTCGCATGACCGCTATTTTATCAACAAAATCGCGCAGCGCATGCTCAAGGTGAGCGATGGCACCATAAAGGAAATCCCCATGAAGCGTTGAGGGTGAAATAAATTTGATTGCCCATGCTGAATTGATTAAAGCGCCGCTCATGCTGCAATTTCCACTATGTCGCCGTCTTTTAGCCTGTAATCCTTCCCGACCCTCTGCCCCTCGAATTTCGTCGAGCCCCACACCTTTGCGTATTTGATGCTGCTGGCAAGTTCCTTGTGCACGAGCACTGCGATGTCGCCGACGGTCGACCCTTCCTTGACGCTCAAGGGGTCATTCAAATCAGCTTCCATGCCGGGTTTTTTCGTGTAGACAATGACTTTTTCAAGAAGACCGAAAATTTTTGCCTTCAGCTCGTCAAAATTGCCCTCACTTCCGGTTTTCACGAAAAGCGCGTTTTTATAGTCCAGCGATTCGTCAAGCGCTTCGGCGAGCTTTTCCCTGCCGGTGTCTTCCTCGAGCAGGATGCTGGCTTTGTGGATGCCGGACCCTTTCAGGATGTCCTCTACTTCCTTTTCGCTTATTTTGAGGAACTGCTTCCCCGCAACCGTTATTCCGTTGTATTCGGAATTTTGGAGTATTGTGATGCGCGGCTTTTTGCGCGTGATTATTATCGAGGTTTTGGCAAGTTCGCGAGTGACCATCTGCTTTTCTGCCTCATCGCGGTATATCACAATTATCGCATCGGCGTTCCTCGCAAGGCCCAAAACCTGCGTTCCATTGGCTTTGCCCTCGCTGCTGCCTTCTATTAGCGCTGGCACTTCGACAAGCTGCACCCGCGCTCCCCGGTAGTTCATCATCCCGACTTCCGGCTTGGTTGTCGTGAATGGGTAATCCGCGATTTCCACATCTACTCCTGTGAGCATTTTGAGAAGGGAGCTCTTGCCGGAATTCGGCGCGCCCAAAATCACGATTTGCCCGGCCCCGTCCTTTTTAACATTGATGGAGTTTCCGCCGCCGCGCTTTGCGAGCTGGGCCTTTTCCCCCTCGGCCTCCTTTTTTAGCCTTGAGAGCTTGTAAGTGAGCTCTGCGAGGAGCTTTTCGCTCGCCTTGTGCCGCGGGCAGAACTTTATCATCTCGGTGAGGGCGATGATTTTTTGCTGCGTGGTCTTTGCCTCGTCATAGCGCTCCTGCGCGAGGAAATATTCAGGCCCGGGGTTGGTTGTCAAGTCCTTCACCTAAAATACAGTTGTCCTTAGTTTGAAC
>CAYJWI010000023.1:0-15483 GCA_964373815.1 uncultured archaeon
TAATGATATATAAAAACCGCAATCCCAGCTGTTTTTTATTTGCCGGGGAAGGTTTGCCTTGCGGTTTGCCCCAACCCAATGCTTTTTAAAACATTTTCAATGTGCTTTTATCAGGATTGGGCTTTCGCTTCTACTGCTTCAATTCCAAGAAAAGTTTCCAGTGGTTTAAGATGATCTTTACTGTTAGGACTACGGTAGGCCAGGAGAGCCTTGTCGTTGACATACTCTCGGGCAAGATAAGAAAGGACGAGCTCAACATTTACTCAATCTCCGTGATACCCGGGCTCAAGGGCTACATACTGATAGAAGGCGACAACGAGGTCACCATCAGAAGGGGCATAACCAACACCTCGCACGTGAAAGGAAGGGGGATTGTCGGCGGGGAAGTTCGGGTTGACGAGCTCGGCGGGTTGCTTGAGGCAAAGCCGCTCATGAAGAGCATCAAGGAAGGGATGAAGGTCGAGATAATCGCAGGCCCTTTCAAGGGTGAGAAGGCAAAAGTGATGAGGGTAAATGACACCAAGGAAGAGGTCACTGTAGAGCTGCTCGAAGCCGCGGTGAAAATCCCTGTCACTATACATGCTGAGCACATAAGGATAATCAAGGAATGAATGCCGGGGCGAAAAAGAAAGAGGAAACATAAAAATCGGGGTTGGTTTGGATGGCGGAGATTAGCGCATTGATTGAAGGCGGGAAGGCGACAGCGGGAGCGCCGCTCGGCCCGGCGCTAGGGCCGCTTGGGGTGAACATCGGCAAGATTGTTTCCGAAATAAACGAGAAGACCAAGGGCTATGCCGGAATGAAAGTGCCTGTTACAATTGAAGTTGACAAGCAGAAGAACATCAGCATCACCGTAGGTTCGCCCCCTATGAGCGCGCTCATAGTAAAGGAGCTCAAGGCCGAGAAGGGCGGGGCCAACCAGCGCACCGATGCCGTTGGCAACCTCTCAATGGGCCAGGTGAAAAAGCTCGCTGAAATGAAGCTCGAGGCGCTCACTTCAACCGACCTCTACTCCGCTTCGCGTGAAGTGATAGGCACCTGCAACTCGATGGCCGTTACCATTGAGGGCAAGAGGGCTAAGGAAGTGCAGCAGGAATTCCGCGACGGAAAATGGGACTCTTTTTTCGGGGCCGCGAAGAAAAAAAAGTAGTGCTTATCCGATAAAAATGCTGTTTTTTCCCTTCAAATGAAGGTCCTTTGTCACTATTTTTGCGTTGTTGTTTTCAGCCACTGTAGCTATTATGGCGTCAGCAAGGCTTGCCCTTTTGTGGTTTTTGCGCATTTCGATATGCAAAAACCCTGCAGAAACATATGCCCCGCGGTTCTCTAAGGGCGGCGCTGAAACGGCATTCATTGCAAAAATGGCTTTTTCGGGGTTTTCCCCAAGGCGCAAATACTTGCTCACGACCTCGGCAACAACAATGTTTGGGGTGATTATCTGGTTTGCGGGGTTCTCTATAATTTCACCGGCTTTTTTTCCTGCAGGTGTCCCGAAAAGATATTCTATCCAGGCACTGGAATCTATCACAAACTTACCTGTAGTCAAACCTATCTTCCTCTGTAAATGGCGAGTACTTGGTGCCCTTGTAGACGCCAAAAAAGCTCTTTCTCGGCTTTTTCACGTCCAATTGTACCTCCTCGCCCTCCTTTATGCCGAGTTCCTTGACCGCGTCTATGGGTATGCGTGCCATGAAAGAGCCGCCAATCTTCTTGACTTTCACAATCACCATCATTAAACCACCCGTTAAACAAATTATACTTGATGTTATATTTAATGGTTTTGGTTTTCCGTCCCGGGGTGCTTTTTAAAAACCTTCGTGAATGGATTATAATTGATTAAAGCTCTATTTTTAGAGCCGATCCTTGGCTTTGGCCAAGGGACACCAATTCGTTGGTAGGTAATCACAATGGACAAGAAACAGGTACTTGCAGCACTGCAATATGCGCGCGCCCTCGGGAAGAAGAGGAAGTTCGACCAGTCAGTCGAGTTCATACTGAACTTCAAGGGCCTCGATTTCAAGAAGCCCGAGAACCGCATAGAGGTCGAAGTGAAGCTCCCGCACGCCACCGGCAAGCAGACGGACGTGAAATCGCTTGTTTTTGTAAAGGACCCGAACTTTGCCGAGGAAATAAAGGGCAAGGTCAGCCGGGTCATAATGGATGCCGAAGTCCCTTCGCTCAAGAAGAAGGAAGTCGATCTGCTGATGAGGGACTATGATGTCTTCCTCGCAGAAGGCCAGTCAATCCTGAGCGTGGCAAAGCATTTGGGGCAGCAGCTCGCCCCCAAGGGCAAGATGCCAAGGCCCATACAGCCATCAGTTGCAAACCTCGAGCAGTCGCTTAGGAACATGAGCACTTTTACAAAGGTGGGCAACAAGAAAGGGAAGTTCATGCCGCTCATACAGGTAATGGTTGGAAAGGAAAACTTCAAGGACGACGACCTTGCAGCTAACATAGTGGAAATTTACAACGCAATACTAAACCTTCTTCCCGGAAAAGAGGCGAATGTAAAGTCCTCTTACGTGAAGTTCACCATGGGCTCTCCGATAAAGCTCGGCGAGAAGATTGACGTTTCAAAAATGAATGCAGGCAGCCCTTCGGGCCCTGCCGCAGGTGGCAAGCAATGACATCGCACAACAGGAAATGGAAGGAGGCCCAGCTCAAGGAGCTAAAGGAGCTCGCATCCAAGTACAGCGTGATAGCGGTCTCTGACATCAGGTTCTTTCCCGCATCGCTATTCCAGCAGATAAGAAAAAAGCTGCACGGACAGGCGGAAGTAAGGGTTTCAAAGACTAAAGTGATAAGGAAGGCCCTTGCCGAAGTTTCGAAGACCAAGGTGCTCTCCGATTTCGCGCAGACGAACTGCGCAGTGATTTTCACAGACATGAACCCGTTTGAGCTCTTCGCTTTCCTAAAAAAGAACAAGGGAAAAGTCCCGGCAAAGGCCGGCGCAGTGGCAGAAGATGACATCTCCATTCCCGCGGGCGATACAGGCCTTCCCCCAGGCCCGGCCCTTAGCGATCTCAAGGCGGCAGGCCTAAAGGTTGCCGTGCAGGGCTCGACCATTGCGATAATGGAGGACAAGGTCGTCACAAAGAAGGGCGAAGCCGTGAGCGCGCCGGTTGCGGGCACGCTTGCAAAGCTGAACATCATGCCTTTCAAGGTAGGCATGAAACTTGTAGCGGCACTTGAAGGGACGCAGGTTTTCAAGGCGGATGTCCTGGACATTGATGTTGATGAAGTTTTTGCGAAGTTCGTTTCCGGCCACAGGAATGCGTTCAACCTCGCATTCAACGCGGCAATAACGAACAAGGCGACAATCGGGATGCTGCTTGCAAAGACATTCAGGGATGCAAAGGCCGTTGCGCTCGAAGCAAATTTCATGACTTCGGCCACGATAAACGACCTTTTGGCAAAGGCGGACAGGCAGGCAAAGGAGATAAAGGGCCACGTGAAGGAAGCAGCGGCCGCTCCAGAGCCTGCAGTTACTAAAACGGAGGGCGCTTAATTTTTTATATAAGCTAACCGAGGTGAAAAAAAATGGAGTACGTATACGCAGCAATGCTCTTGCACTCTGCAAAGAAGGAAATAAACGAGGCAAACGTTTCGAAGGTGCTTGACGCGGCAGGCATAGGCGCCGACGCTTCAAGGGTAAAGGCACTCGTCGCTTCGCTCAAGGACATAAACATTGAGGAAGCTATCCAGAAGGCAGCGGTAGCAGCTCCGGTTGCAGTGGCGGCAGGCCCGGCACAGGCAGCGGGGGAAGCGAAGAAAGAGCATAAGGAAGACGCAAAGAAGAGCGAGGAAGAGGCAGCTGCAGGCTTGGGAAGCTTGTTCGGATAGATGCAAATCTATCCCTGCTTTTTTCTTTTTTTATTTTAGCTATTATTCATTTTTTACTTAAACATTGCCATTTGGCTTTTAGCCCGCCCAAAGTTTACTTCGGCTCTGCTGAAAATTCGGTTTAGTTCATTGTGCACTGCTTCGCGGGCACGTACGGCTTCATCAATTCTGGTTGAGCTCATCCCTTTTCCAAGCTCTTCCCAACCCCGGGAATTTGTGCCAGTGAGTTCGCCCAAGGAATCTGAAAGCATTTGTACCTGTTTTGGTGTGAGCCTTCCAGCCCTCTGCATTTGCCTTCTGTAATCATCAAATGTTTCCAATGCTCTATTTATTCCTTTAAACCTGTTGCCACTTTTTTGAAAATTTCGGCGAAGTGCAGCAACCCTTCTGCTTTTTGGGCTTATTCTATTCCTCATCGTAAAAACCCTCCCCTACTTTCTTTTCTTTTTCACCGCTTTCGCGATTTTCTTCAAAGCGCGGCCTTTCGTACCCTTTCTCCCATTACCATTTTTGCCTCTGCGAGGTTTTTGTTTTGCCACAGGTTTTTTTGCTTTGGTTTCTTTTCCTGCCTTGAAAACCGCAAGCTCCTCTGTCCCCATGGCCACCGGGAGGTATTCGTTTTTCGCGTTATTTTTCTTAGCGCCTGCTGAATGGACAATCCCAAGTATCAGGAGGACGAGCACGAGGATGAGTGCTATGAGGAAGAGTATCGCCGCAATCCACACAAAACCGGGCGCAAAGCTTCCCGGGATTTCAATGCTTTTTATGTTTCCGCCTTCGGCTTTCCCGCTGGAAATTCCGGAGGTTGGGAGCGAGGCATATTCTGCGCGTATTTCCTTCGAGGCAGCAAAAACCTCGTTTGCGAGTATTGCGAGGCCTATGCCGCTCTTGAGGTTGTCCGAGGCGCTTGTGGGGAGGCTCCTTTCATCATAATAGTTTGCGGATGCGAGGTAGTATTTCGCGTGGTCGAGGTAGAGCGTTGCCCAGCCGCCGTCAGAGCCATCCGATGCAAGGGCTTTTTCGACGGAGGTTATTCTTTCGAGGAGCATTTTGCGCAGCTCGTCATGGCTCTTCTCCTTTGTCACGAGCTCTGCTTCCGAGAGCGCCCTTGCCGAAACCGCGTCGAAGTAGGATGCCTCGAACCAGTTCGCGTCCTTTTCGAGCTTCGCGGAATCAATCCTTCTCGCTATGTCCTCTACCAATGCATTGTCCCCGATTTTTTTGATGTTCTGCTCCGTGTCCGCAATCGGCCTGTCCATCGAGTTTGCGAATGCCGCAGGCCTTTGTGCGAGTTCGGTTGATTCCATTGCTAGGTTGTAGAAGTCCTTTGAAACGTCAAGCCATGCGACTGCGAGCGCGTATTCCTGTATCCTCCCGAATGCCTGCGCCTGGTTGTCCTCTTTCGTCCCTCCCACAACCACGGTCTGGTTTTTTGTCAGGCTGTCAACCGCGTTTTTTGCGTAAGTGTATCGCTGCTGCGCCGACGCAAACCACTCTATTCCGCCTTTCGGGGCCTGCGTGTCGAGGTCGTTGCGGAAGGTTTCAAGCTCCCTTTTGAGTTCTAGCAGCCTCAAATCGAATGCCTCTGAATTCTGCTCAAGCAGTTTGGGGTTGGCTGAAACCTCCTTGACCGTTATCGCGTTCACCCTCGCGAGGAACGCGAGGTTTGCCGCGGAGTAGAGGTAGTTCTGCTCGCCGAGTATTTCCGCGCGCGAGAGCGTCTGCTCTGATGAGTTTAGTATTTCGAGCAGGTTGTGCGAAACGCTGGGGTCCTCTAGGAGCGAGGATGAAAGTGCGTTCCTTGCCTCGCCTTCCACCTGCTTTGCCTCCGCAATGTAGTTGGTTACAAGGTTCTTGAAAGAGCCGAGTGAATTTTCCAGAACGAGTTTTTCTGGTATGAATTCCGGAACCGCCTGGCTTGCTGAATTGACGTCTATGTCCTCTATCTTCGAGTTGGCGAGCTTTATCGCCTCGTCTATTGTTTCCACTTCAACGACTTTCACTCCGAAGTTTTTCTGGGCGTAATCGGGAAGGTTAATGCTCTTCACCCCTTCAGGGAGCTTTACAGTCTGAATAGCCTCGCCTTTTGGTATAAGAAAAAGCCTTGTGCCTGTCTTGCTCGCTTCCTTCGCTTTCTGGAATACGCCGCCCACAGGGCCCACCCCCCCGTCCTCGCTTATTGTGCCTGTTATGCTGATATTGTCAGGCACGTTCCTGTCTGTTAGCATGGAAATTGCAAGAAGCGCCATTGCTGCGCCCGCGCTCGGGCCCTCCACTACCGATGCCGGGGAATCTATTGTGAACTTGTAATCGTACGAGCTTACCTTGTTTGAAAAGTCCCTTGCCACTTTTATCGCGGTTTTCTCCGCGTTCTGCGTGGATGTTCCCACAAGCGGGGTCACTGCGCTCCATATCTTCCCCTCGCCGGGCTCTATTTCGAGGTGCAGGGTTGCGATAAGGCCCTCGCCTTCGGTTGTCACCGCGTATATTTTCATCGAGTCTTCAGTGACTACCGCAAAGGCGCCGTGCACGAGCATCGCAAAAAACAGCAGTGCAAGAAAAGCTTTGTCCATACAACCAATTCCATTCAATACCCTTTTATTCGTTCTTGCCCGCCTTGTCCCTTCTCGGCTTTTTTGCTGTTTCTATTTCTTGTTTTTCCTCATATTAATTGTTTGCGCCTTCCATTTCCCCTGTTAGGGCCGCCCGGCCTTCTTTTCGCAAACCCCTGTGTTGCCTGCACTTTTCTTGCAAATATCCGCACAGAGTTCTCCGATCTCCCGAATTTTTTGGCTATCTGTTTTGAAGGGAGCCTCTCGCCGGGGTGTTTTGACATCCAATCCCAGACTGTATGGTAGAAACCGCTTGTAACGCCATGGGACATGTATCCAACTTGCATCGGCTTTGCACCGGGCTTGAACAGGAATATCGGCTCTCTTGGCTTGAACTTGACCTCGATTTTTTTCGGCTTCGGCATTGCGGTTTTCACCTGTTTTTTCCTTATTCAATACTGGTAATTTCTAGAGTGCATGGTTAACTGTTCACTCACGTGCATTTTTCTCCTTCATGATTGTGCGCAGTTCTGCTCTGCGGAGTTCTATTTTTAGCCTATCAACAAGCATTCTCAGTTTCTCCCACTCAGTTGCATAGATTCCTTCCCGAGAGAGGTTGGGTCTCTTTTTTTGCCTTGCAGCTATTAGTTTGAGGTGCTTAAAAGTCCCTGGTCCAGAAATCACATAACCTGTTTTTTTTGCCATTTTTTTTATGACGTCTATAATACGGATTTCTTGCCCATCCCCTGCTTTACCAATTATTTCCTCCATTATTTTAAGGCATTCTGGCGGAATTGCAGTGTGCGTTCCGCCTCGCTTTCTTTCCGGGAGTTTATGAATTGTTTCAAACATCTTCCCAACAACTCGCACATGATCTGTGTGGCAACTGAACTGCTTGGCAAATTCTTTTGTCGGCAGCCTTTGCCCGGGGTGGGCGAGCATCCAGTCTTCCACCGCAAACATCACCCCACTGGTAATTGAATGATGGATTCTTTTTTCAAACGGTTTTGGCGCTCCCTTTTTTTTCGTCAAATATCCTCTCGGTAAAATCCACACCGGCCCTCTCCCAAAAGTTTTCAGTGGCTCTCTTTTTGGTTTAGGCATCCAGTTTTCACCTTTTTTTCGATTCAATCCTTGAAACGCCTCTTTCTTTTGTGCTCCAGTTGTGGGTTCAACGCTCTCTAAATACCTTAAAGGCCTTTAACTGTACTCCTTTGAATTCCTTTTCTGCTGAAAGCCTCGTGATAAGCGCACTAACTGTTTCGCCCTCTTTGAGCCCACCCCGTTTCACAACGATATTTTTTCGCCCCTCTGCCGCAAGTTTTTTGAGCCAATTTATGACTGCGCTATGTGACAGTACAAAACCAGTTTCCCTGGCGATTTTTCTTACTGCACCAATCGCCATTATAGTTTGCCCATCTTTCGCCTTGTCGACTATGCCAGACAGGACTTTTTCGCACTGCCTTGGAATAGGTTGGCCCGAGCCTCCGGGCTTTCTTTTCGGAAGTTTATGGGTTTTTTCAAACAGCTTTGCCATCAGGATCACACTCTGTCTGGTACAATTGAACTTCTTAGCAAATTCTTTTGTCGGGAGCCTTTGCCCGGGATGGGCGAGCATCCAGTCTTCCACCGCAAACATCAGTCCGCTACTAATTGAATAAGACAAGACCTGCCGAAATGGTCTTGGGGTCCCATTTTTTCTCCATACATATCCACGGGGTACAACCCATATCGGCCCTCTCCCAAAAGTTTTCAGTGGCTCTCTTTTTGGTTTAGGCATCCAGTTTTCACCTTTTTTTCGATTCAATCCTTGAAACGCCTCTTTCTTTTGTGCTCCAGTTGTGGGTTCAACGCTCTCTAAATACCTTAAAGGCCTTTAACTGTACTCCTTTGAATTCCTTTTCTGCTGAAAGCCTCGTGATAAGCGCACTAACTGTTTCGCCCTCTTTGAGCCCACCCCGTTTCACAACGATATTTTTTCGCCCCTCTGCCGCAAGTTTTTTGAGCCAATTTATGACTGCGCTATGTGACAGTACAAAACCAGTTTCCCTGGCGATTTTTCTTACTGCACCAATCGCCATTATAGTTTGCCCATCTTTCGCCTTGTCGACTATGCCAGACAGGACTTTTTCGCACTGCCTTGGAATAGGTTGGCCCGAGCCTCCGGGCTTTCTTTTCGGAAGTTTATGGGTTTTTTCAAACAGCTTTGCCATCAGGATCACACTCTGTCTGGTACAATTGAACTTCTTAGCAAATTCTTTTGTCGGGAGCCTTTGCCCGGGATGGGCGAGCATCCAGTCTTCCACCGCAAACATCAGTCCGCTACTAATTGAATAAGACATTCTCTTTTCAAACGGTTTTGGCGCTCCCTTTTTTCCCGGTGCATGTGCCGTTGGTACAACCCATATCGGCCCTCTCCCGAAAGTTTTCAGTGGCTCTCTTTTTGGTTTCGGCATCATATCCCCTCCGCTTCCTGCTGCTCTTGCCGCAGGGCCGGCTGCGCGGCATGCTCGCCTTTCTTGAGCCGGAGGCCGATTATCGAGCTCTTGTGCTTGTTGAGGGCGACGCCTACTATCTGGTCCGCCTGGTTTATGACTGCATCATTGTGGCTTATTGCGATGAACTGGCACTTTTTGCTCTGCTCCATTATCATCCTGCCGACTTTTATGGAATTGTCCTTGTCAAGCGCGGCATCCACCTCGTCGAAAATGTAGAACGGCGCGGGCTCGAATGATTGTATCGCGAAGAGGAACGCGAGCGCCGTGAGCGATTTTTCCCCCCCGCTCATGGCATCAATGCTCTTCAATGTGTCTTCCTTGTATTTCGCCTGTATGAGCAGGCCGCCTTCAAGGGGGTTTATCTTGTCGCCAAGGTCGAGAAGGCCCTCGCCTTCGAAGAAATTGAAGTAGAGCTCCGAGAATTTTTTTCCCACGTGGCTGAAGCACTCCATGAAAACACTGAGCTTGCGCACCTCGATTTTCTGTATCATTTCAACTACTGCCTGCCTTTCGGCATCGAGCTTGTTCGCCTTCTCGCGCACCTCATCGACTTCCTTCCTGAATGCATCGAAGTCCTCGAGCGCCTTCATGTTTATCGCCCCAAGGCCTTCTATTTCCTTTTCAATTTCAGGTATGCGCTTCTTTAGCTCGTTTAGCGAAAATTGCGCGAGCACCTCGATGTTCGCATAATCCTTGAACTCTTCCTCAAGATCGACTATGCGCACATCGTTTCTGGACTGCTCCAAGTTGAGCTCGTTTAATTCCTTTTCCCTCGCCTCCGCTTTGGCTGAAAGCTCCTCCCTTTTTGCGGAAATGTTCGAAATTTTCACTGTGAGCCTCTGCTTTTCCTCCTCGAGCAGCCTGTTTGCACGATTCGCCTTGCCAAGTTCGGCTTCCATTGCGGAGAGCTTTTTCTGCTCTCCGGATTTCTCCTCTTCTATTTCCCAGGCCGCCTTTTCGAGCGGACTTATTTCCTGTTCGAGAAAGGATGTTTCCGAGGCTATCGCACCGGTTTTATTGGAGAGCACCTGCTCTATTTCCATAGAAAGCCGCGCTACAAGCATTTCCTTCTCGTTCTTCCTCTCGTTTAGCTCCTGCATCCTCTGCAGGAAGGAGTTCATTTCCCTTCCGCGTGGCCCTTTCATGAGCGCCCCTAGCTTTTCCTCGAGTCCCGCTTTTTCCTTCGTGGCAATTGAAAGTTTTTTCGCGAACTCCTGTTCGTCCTTGCCAGCTTTTGCGAGCTGCTTTCCGGAGAGCGCTTCGCGCTGCTCCGCTATTTTCTCCTTGGTTTTTGCGAGCTCCTCTTCAACGCCGTGCAAGCTTTTGAGCACGTGCAGGAGGCCGGAGAGCTCCCTCTCCTCGGTTCGCAGCTTCTCCTTTTCCTTGCCGAGTTTCTCATTTTCGCACTTGAGCCCCTCTATTATTGATTTGACCGCGCCGATTTCCGAAGCCTTTTTTTCCGCGAGCGCTTTCTTGCGCTCCGCTTCAAGCGGCTTGTCGCATGTGGGGCATTCCGCTTTCGCCTTCGCAAGCGCCTTGACTGATTCTTCCAGCGATTCGAGCTTTCCCTTAAATGAGTGCAGCTGCGAGAGGAGCCTTTCAAGTTCCTTCTCCTTTGCCGAGAGCTTTTCGGCGGGGCTGTTCTTTTCAAGCTCCCTAACCCTTGCCAGCGTTTCCTTGCGGGATTTTTCTTTTTCCTCTAGCTTCTTCAAGGCTGCTTCAAGCTCATTGAGGGCGTGCTGGCCTGACTTGGCATCCTTCTCGAGGCCGTGCCGCAGGATTTGCACCTGGTGCAGTTTTTCTGCCAGCTCCGCGTGCTCCTTTAAAAGCTCCTCCAGCCTTGCCTCGTCCTTTGCGAAAGCGTTTTTTGCGCCATCTTTCGCGCTTTTGGCCGCAAGCCCCCTTGTCATTTCCGCGAGCTGGGCAGAGGCCTTCTGCGCCTCGTCTTTTGCGAGCTTTAGCTGTTCGGATTTTTCGCCCTCGGTTTTGCGGATTCCCTTCGCCTCTTCGGCGAGTTTTGCAATCCTTTCCTTTTTCGCATCAGCGGCCTCTTTTTTCGACCTTGCCCTCTCCGAGAGAAGGTTGAGATAGCCCTTCTTCTGCTCGACATCCTTTCCGAAAGTTGTGTAAGTTTTCTCGCTCGCATCTATGAGCTGTTTGGTCGCCGCCTCGACTTTCTGCTCGAGTTCGCGCTCCTCTTCCTGCAGCTTGTCCCTCTCATGCCTCTTTGCCTCGATGTCTTTTCTCATGCGCTCCATTTCGCTTCTCGCCTTTTCAAGCTCCTTGCCCACAATTTTTATTTCCTCGGAGAGTATTGTCGCCTTGGACTGCTTCATTTCCTGCTGGAGCGAATTGTAGCGGAGTGCGTTTCCCCTCTCCTCCTCGAGCGCTTTGAGGTAGGCTTCCCTCTCGTTCAGTATGAGGTGCGCATCCTTCACCTTCTGCTCGACTTTTTCTAGCTTTTTCATGGCCTCGTCCTTTTTTTCCTCGAACTCGGCAAGGCCTGCGACCTCCTCTATTACCTGCCGCCTCTGCTTTGCGTTCATCTCTATTACGCGCGTGATGTCGCCCTGCACCACGATGTTGTGGCCGTTAGGGTTTATCCCAAGTTCAAGGAGGAGCGATTGGATTTCGTTGAGGGTTTTCCTCTTCCCGTCGAGCTTGAAGATTGATTTTCCCTGCCTGTCGACAAGCCTTGCCACATTCATTTCCGCGTTTTTTGAATCGCGTATTGTGAGCTCGACTTTCGCGTACCCTTCGGATGCGTCGTGGTTTACGAGCTCCGCGAGCTTGGATGCGCGCAGCAGCCTCAGTGAAGTTATCCCCATGCCGAAGAGTATCGCGTCGAGGATGTTGCTGTTGTGCACAAAGACATTGTTGGCAATGAAATTATGGGAAAAACCCACGCATAAATCATAAACGTATTTAGGTTTCTCCTCCACTTCTTCCATTGAAACTATCCTGTCCCAGAATATGTCAGAATTTGCAAGTGATTCAAGCAAAACGGTTTTTTCCGACCACTTTCCGGTGAACTCTCTATCCAATACGCTCTGGAGCCCTTTTCTGCTTGGAAAACACGCCCCATCAGCATATGATTTGAGTTTTATGTTAGGGCCCTTCTTCCTCGCGTATCGTATCTTGAGTTCTTTGCATGCATCAACTATAAGGCCGTTTATGTTTGGTATGAGGTCGTTGTTTGTGTGCGGCCTCAAGTTTTGAGCCTGTGCAATGCGCCGCATTTTCTTTTGGTTGGTTATCCTTATTTTTTTGGTTACTTGCTCAAGGTTTGCCGAACCGCTCACGTTTATTTCATAATAATTGCCAGAAAAACCCCTCTTTCGTATGCTTTTTTTTACAGCCCTTTTTGAAGCAGCAATCCCCAAATGCAGATAAATGGTTTCAATATCCTCCGAAAGTTTTTTGCTTGCCGTAGTGACACTGACAACCCCCCCCGAAACATACCCGTCTCCGGAAAGATACCCATCTAGGAATGCGGCAAGTTCCTTCTCGTTTGAATGCCTCATGAAAACCGGTTCTATGTGCTTTGTGGACGCGTTCACGCCTTTTTGCAGGCCAAACTTTGAGATTATTGCATACGCCGGGGTCGAGTGCAAAATGATGTCATACGCCTTGTCTTTGTACTTGTAAATTTTTGGCTCAACCCCAAACACGGTTTTGCAAATCCGTTTTATGTCCTCTATCATTTCAGGTGTTTCTGTGGTCATCCTCAATATGCCGTTTGAAGTGCTCCCTTCAGCAAACGCATATCCAAGGAGCCTTGAGAATTCTTCCGAATTTTCCCAGACCATTTTTGTGGCCTGCCTGGCTGTCTTGCCCTTTACCATTGGCACAAGGTCTGCAATCAGCCGCTCTTCCACGCCAATGGCCTGAAGCATTTTCACCAAAAATGAAAAGTTAATCGACTGCTTTGTGCGCAGGCCCCTTAGCGCCACCGGGGGTATTTTGAATTCGGCCGCGGCCCCATTTAAAGTGTTTCCAGTGGTCTTTAGGTATGAATCAAGCAATTCCGCATATTTTTCATTGAATGGGACATACAACCCTTCCTTGTCTGTAATTGAATGCAGCAGCTCACTGAAAAAAACGGTTTTTTTCGCAAAATTTGCCTGTCTTGGTATTGCTATATGCTGGCCATTGCGCAGGTCCTTTGCCTCTATAGAATAAACGCCGCCTTCATTCACGCTAAAAAATGGATGGTAATCGGTTGTTGTGACTTCCTTTCCCATGCGTGTCCTAATCCTTAGAAGTCTTTCTGGGCAAAGTCGCCGGATAACCGCAGAAACCCCTCTTTGCTCTACTTTCATTGTCTTGGGATTTAATGAAAGGACATTGATATCCCCATCACCAACAATGCCTGTAATTCCGTCTTCCATGAACTGTTTGCTTTTTGCTATTGCCAGCCCATTTTCAACAAGCTCCTTTATAGCAACGCTCTCCCCGGAAGAGAGCAGGACCCGGGTTTCCCCAATAACGCACTTTCCGCTCGCATTAGCCCCCGCTATTGCTGTGAACCCGTTAGCGAAGGGGATTTCGGCCTTCCTGAACGATTTGAAATTCTTGAGCTTGAGCGCCGTGATTACTGCCATTGAACCCCTCTGCCTTCAAAATTATTTCCAGCCTGACTGAACTTTTTTTTTGCGGGTTTTTACCAAACCCGCTTCAAGCCCTTCTGCGAGCACAAAGCCCCGGCAAGCCCTTAACCTGGCTCTTCGAGGTATTTTACAAGCACGATGCTGTTGTATGCATTTGAAACAGCGAGCCCTATCACCAGCAGGGCGAGCGCGAGCATCTCTATCCCTGCCGCATCCGCGAGGATTGAGAAGAAGGTGTTTATCGCGCCGGCGATAATGCCTAGCAGTATGAAGAACAAGAGCAGCTTGCCGAGCCGCTTTCCGCTCCACTTCCAGCTTTTCGCAAGCGCTTCCTTGAGCTTTGCCCCTTCAACCGCCATTATTACGGGCGTGAACGCGAGCTTTAGGTAGACGTATGCGCCGAAAATTGTCCATGCTAGCAGGAGCACGAAGGCTATCAGCCCGAGCGAATCCGAAACGCTCCCTATGAACAAAAGGAACCAGGCGATTGAGTAGAGGAAAAATGCGGCGCACGCAAAAGCAGTGAGGCCCGCGATTTCGCCAATTTTAGAAAACCCCGAAACTATCCCCTCCAAAACCCCTTTGTTTTTCTTCAGCAGGGAGGCATAGGCATAGAGCTGGTAGAACCCGAGCAGGAATGAAACAAAGACCGCGGCCCCGATTACGAGCAGCTCGGTCGTGTAAGTTGTGAGCATATAATAGGGCAGCTGGAAGAGGCTTGCCTGGGGAACTTCGCCGTATATGAAGACCTCGTAGAAGAAGTTGAAGTAGTTCTCCGCGGTGAAAATAAGCACGAAGAAATTAATGGCCATGGCGAGGAGCGCGGGGAGGAAATAAATGGGTTTTTTCACGAGTTCGGAAAAGCCCGAGGCAAAGGCATTCAGCATGCTAAAAACAACGCACTTAGCATATTTAAGTGTTTTTATCGTTTTGGCCCTGCAAAAACCAGCCTGGCTTTGCTGGCTCAGCGCTTCTTCCAAAAAAACACCCTCTCGCTGCCAGGCTCCCTTTCTCAACCTTTAAAAAGCTTCCCGAATGCTATTATTTGAAAGAAATTGCTTCGTTTTCAAGTGGTTTTAATGCACATCCCAAAAGAACAGAGCCTCTATTGCCCAAAGTGCAATACCCACACAAGCCACAAGCTCAAGCAGTTCAAGGCGGGGCAGCCTAGGGCGCTTGCAATAGGCACGAGGAGCAATGTGCGCAAGCACAAGAAGGGTTATGGCGGAAAGGCCAAGTTCACGGCAACAGTAAAGAAGCAGAACAAGAAGCCGACATTTATCGCCGAGTGCCCTGTGTGCGGAAGGAAAGTCTACAAGGTCATCCCAAAGAAGATGAAGAAAACCGAGATAATGGCGGTAGCGTAACCCCGGCCATGTAAATGCCCCTATTTTCGGGTTTTTCGGCCACAAAGCGTTGGCAGATACCCCGTAATGAAAGATTTATTATCTTCCTCCCTCTTTCATGTTAGCATGAGGGAGATTCCGGTTCTGTTAATTGTTTCCGTTTTGCTTATTGCCGGTGCTTTTGCTGTCTGGTATAACCCCCCGGCTTCAAATTTTAATGAAAAAGCCGCTTTATCGCCTAAAGTTGTTTTGTCCCCCCCTGCCGTGACAGGCCTGGTTTCCGGCGATGCTGCCAGCATTTCAGGCGAAGTTGCGCGCCTGACTTCAGAGCTTGTCTCTTCCGGAGGTTTGGGCAGGGCGGGTGTCGATTCCGGATTGGTTGCCAAGGCGAAGGCGCGCAGGCAGCTAATGCTGCAACTGGCTGACAAAGACCCATGGGCTTTTCTCGAAAACGTCATTTCTGCAGGCAAGCAGGCGGCTTTGCCGGCAGGAGTAAAATCGGAATTGGAGCAGCCCATTGATGTAACCGGTTCCCTAACGGTTATGGAGAGGGGGCACATCGGACTGCCGGAAGGGCAGTTATAGCAGTCCATGAAAGTTTCTAGGTTTTTTGACCGAAAGTCTCAAGTAGGGG
>CAYJWI010000024.1:0-14373 GCA_964373815.1 uncultured archaeon
TTTATTCCCTAATGGCCTGTCTACATCATGTGTCCGTCAGTTCGAACCAGTCTCAGCATTTGTTCACAGCTCAGAAGACTCGTATCATCATCGAACGTAAATATCCTGTTCGGATGCGTTTAAAATGCTTTTTTACCTGCGCAAAGGCCAGCCGCTAGACCTCTACCGTCTTGGGCGTACTATTCCTTGCCTGCGCTTATGCCCTCTACCCTGAACTCGATTATTTGGCCTTCCTCTGGTATTATGCCCTGCGCGCCCTTCTCGGAGTATCTGCCGTCGACATAAATCGCAAGGTATTCCCCTTCCAGTGGTTCGACCCCCGCCACTTGGTAAATGAAGGCCCCAAATGGGTACTCCTTGTATCCTATTGGGACACCGTCCTCGCCTTCAGGGATGGCAAGGAATAGGTTTTGCCCTTTCTCTGAAGCCATTTGTTTGTCAACAACCACATTGCCATCACTATCGACTACGCGCAGTGTGAACGACACCTGTTCGTCTGTCTTGGGGGTGTAATCGTATGGCTCTCCAGCCTTCCAAGTGTTTGATTGGGGCCCGAGGCCTGAGGGCTGGAGTTGCTGCTGCGTGCACCCGGCCAGAAGCATAATGGCGAGCAATGAGAGAATTATTCTCATGATATTTATCCCCGCAGAAATCTTGAGTAGGAAACCATTGTTCTTTTTGCGCCAGCCGCACAGCCCGCAACCTCTTTTGCAATTTGTGCATCATAGAACGGCGAAATTATCAGCACGCCGAAAGCCGCTGAGACAAGGTGCATGATTGTGAAAGGCACCTGCAGGATTGTGGTCAACAAAAAGTCCTGCCCAAAAACCGCATATCCCATGAGCGGGCCAGTGATGAAATCAAAAGCAAGAACCCCCAGCGTCCCTGCCCAGAGGAAGAGCTTTAGGGAAGTTTTCCTCTTTTTTAGCAGCAGCGGGAATGCGAGCGCTATAAGCGCGTAAGTAGAGCTCGTGACATATGTCCATGGCCCGAGGCTCATCGTGATGATGTCAAATGAGAACATTGTAACGAAAGCGAAAAGCGGCGCTTTCCAGGCCGGCTCGCCCTTTGCTGCAGGGAGCACGAAGCCCATGATGGGGTCGGAGTTTGGGAAGACGCGCAGCAGCCTGTACGCGTTGCACAGTACGCTCCCAACCAAGTATTTGAACCGCATTTTCCCAGCCAACAGAGATAACGCCCTGATCGAATAAAAACCTTCTTCCGCAAAAAAGCGGATTGCCAAAAACGAACAATTTTTGTCAGAACAGGGGAAATAGCTAAATGTGCAGGGCTTGCCCCGGCCGCGCAGGTTTGCTTTTCTTTCAGATACTCCATTATTTAAATGTTTTTTCACCATAATTCCGAACATGGAGTATGCTTTCCTTGCCGCACTCGCAATTCTCGTTCTTTTCGCGGCAGGGTGCGGTTCGCCCAATCCAGCGCCAGAGCAGCAACAGCAGGCCCCCCAAAATGAGGCCCCGCAGCAGGAGCAGCAGGGGTATGTTGCCCCGGGGCAGGAAGACACAGGCGGCGTAAAGGTCGCGGCTTCTTTTGCTTGCAATGATGAAGCAATAACTACGAACATCCTCTCAAAGCTCGGCGAGGGCTATTCCGCCGCAAAGGCGCCTCCAACGCTTGGAAAGACCTTCAATGCCGCGAACTGCTTTGTCAAGAGGGGCAATGTTTCAATCATAACCTACACGCTCCAAGCGCAGCTTACCCCTGATGAGGCCATGAAGGTGCTCGAGGACGAGAAGACACAGTACGAGCAGCAGCTATTTGATTACACTTATGATGGCAGCACTATTGGTTCGAAAGGCTACCTCTTCGACCAGCCTGTTCAGGGTGGCTCGCTTTACAGGCTTATTTTCATCGATGACACCAATGACAAGGTTGTGGTGTTCATAAAGTCCAATTCAGTGGTTGAAAAGGACGTAGTTGAAACGGTCGGAGAGGCTATTGCCGAAGTGGTTTAAGCGCTCTTCTCGGCATTTGCCTATCTTTCTGCCTGAAGTCGAAACAATCTTTTTTAGCCCAAAAAGCTCCAGTTTCGCGCGAGCGGGCTTATTAAAAACAAAGCGAACCAGATTTTATCCGGGCGCCATGATGAGGTTAACACCAGAGGATTCCCGAAAGGAAGATGAAGATTTAACTCAACTCTGAGCGCCCACTTTTATTATTTGCTTTGTTCAATTTCTCTTTTTTAGTGCGTGAGCGGGAAACCCCACGCCTTTAGGCGTAGGAGGATGTCACTCAATCCCAACTTTTTCCCAGAGTGCTTCAAATATTTTTCGGTAGGCATCTGCAATAGGCCTGCTGATTATATGGAATTGAGTAGGCTCATCAGCAAGCCTGCCAGGCTCCAACCCATAAAATGCGACTACATGGTCTCCAAAAATAGTTATTGATGTATTTGATGAATATTCGTTTGGAAGAAACCTATATTTATTCAGCCGCAGCTTAAGTATTTCCCTTGCATTTTCTTTAACTTCCATGTCAAATAGGTGCCTGAATTTGATTTTTTGTTTTAATCTTTGCATGTCAAATTTTGGAAGGGCATATTTTAGGCGTTCATCAAGCCAGAAACCTTTTGCCCCTATGAAATAAACAGGCTCATTGGTTTTGAGTATATCATTGAAATAATTTTTGAACCCCTCTATTCCGCGATAAATTACTGCCATCTCCCGCGGAGTTTTTCTGGCAAATTTTTGTTCAAGTGAGGGCATAACTGAAAAAAGAAGTTTTTTCTTTTCTTCAAGAATTTCTGCCAGTTTTTCAGGGTCTCCAGCCATGAAAACCCTTTTTCCTGAAACAAATTCTTCTACAACAATGCCTCTTTGTATGAGCTTTTCAATAGCATCATAAACGTTCCTTCGGTGTATTCCAGTTTTTGATGATATTTCATCCATTGTTGCAGACTCAAGGGAAAGCAGTTTTAAGTAAATTTTTCCTTCGTTCTTTGTCAATCCAAGGTTTTCCATCACTTCTTGTTCCATAGATACACTTCTTTCAATAACGGTTAAAAATGGTAACTATCACCACCACAAAAATATAATTCCTTTACAAACACAAGTATTACATGATTTATGTACAAAATCCACCGCATCTATATTCAATAAACTCTGTGGAAACAATGTACCCTACAATTCTTACTGTACTTAGGAAAAATCATTCTTTGGGTTCTGGACTTGGCACCCTTTATGGTTATGTTTCTAGCGGAAGCATAAAGATTAACTGGGATGGAGAAACATTCCAACTTCCAGAAAAATCATATTTTTGTCTTCCTGGTAAAGCATCCTTTTCTATGTCTAACACATATGCCATTGTGATTGAAAGAATTGGTTTTATGGGAATGCCTGTTTTTGGCTTGACTGAAAAGCATTGCCGCTTAACCTATATCGACGGGTGTAGCGACTCGATGCTTGTCTACCCGCCAAGACTTGGGGATCCTGTCCTTAATCACCTGCACTTTCCTAAAGGGGTTGTGCAGTCGGCTCATGTGCACCCGAGCATTAGATTGGGCATAGTTATTGAAGGGTTTGGTGTTTCTGTTGTAGGAAAAAGGAAAATTAAACTGAGAAAAGGCGGCATTTTTCTGTTAAATCCGCAGGAACTGCATTACTTTGCCACCTCTTCAAATTCAATGGATGTAATTGCCTATCATCCAGATAGTGATTGGGGTCCAACGGATGAGAATCATCCGATGATAAATAGAACATATATTTCCAAGAAAAAATGATTTCCAGCTAGGTGGTCTTATACTTCGGCCTTCAGGCCAATTATCTTCACTGATTAAGTTGCAAGACTTGTCCCCTTCTTGGGGATACCGCCCATTCAGGGTGCGGAGGAGTATTCTTCCGTCTTCAAGTCAGAATCAGCTTCGCAAGGCCCAGAGGGGAGATTGCCCCCTTCTTCGCTTCCTCGTTTGCGAGCATTCCGGAGATTACCTCTTTGACCTTGGGCTTTGTCGCGGCCTTGTCAATTACGAGGTTTAGCAAGAACTTTATGCTCCCGAGCTTTTGCAGGTTGTACGAAGTCTTGATTTCAGGGCCAATCGCGTCCCAGAGCTCCTTGTCATAGCCGTCAAAAGCTTTTTCCGAAAAATCATTTTCCTTGATTGCCTGCGCGATGTATTTGGCAGCGAACTTGCCGGAAGTCATTGCATTGCCAATGCCTTCCCCAGAAAAAGGGTCTATAAGGGATGCTGCGTCGCCTACAAGCACCCAGCCGTTGCCGTGGTTTTTCCTGTGGTGGGAGCCTAGCGGAAGCGTCCAAATTTTTATCCCCTGGGCATCTATTTTTGCGTCCTTGAACCTTTCCCTGAAGAGCGGGTTTTCGGCGATAATTTTTTCCTGCACTTCCTTGAGGTTTATTTTCCTCTTCGTTTTTTCACTGGTAAGAAGCCCGAGCCCGACATTGGCCCAGCCGTTGTCGAGAGGGAAAATCCAGAAGTACCCGGGCATTATCTCCTCTACAAAATGAAGTTCTATGTTGCCGGTCATCCCGGTGACGCCTTCATAATATCCGCGCGTGGCAATGACCTGGTGCTCCGGCGGCAAGGCCGACTGCCCGACTTTCTGCGCAACAACACTGCTTGTCCCGTCAGCGCCCACAACCATTTTTGCCCGTATTTCATGTTCGGTGCCGTCTTTTGTTTTGCCTTTTATCCCCTTTACAAAATCATTCTCCCAAATGAGGTCCGTTATCGTGAACTCCTCGAGCGTGTCCGTTTTTTTCTTCGCGTGCTGGAATATGACATTGTCGCCGTCCAGCCTCCTTATGCAGAATCCCGGCTTTGCGTTCTTGTCCTTCACGGCCCCCGGGAAAGGTATGTCGACAATTGTCCTCTTAGGGCTGCTGAAGCGCACGCCATAAACAACTTCGTTTGGGGTTTTTTCATAATCCGCAACAATGCCGAGCTCCCTTGCAATGCCGACGCTCTTGCCTGAAAAGGCGTCGCCGCAGATTTTGTCGCGCGGGAACTTCGCCTTGTCCACGAGAAGGACCTTCTTCACTCCCTGCTTTGCAAGGAAAAGCGCTGTCGAGCTTCCGCCAGGCCCTGCGCCGGCAATTATTACATCGTACTCTTTTTTATCCATCTTTAGGATGAAGATGCAGAAACATATTTAAACGATTCTAAACCGCTTTTGCCAAAGCCCATTTTGGAGTTTGTGGCGAAGAAATGCCTACTGTTTTCCCCTTCCTTTCAAATGGTAGTAGAGGTGCACGAGTGGCACCACTGCCGCAAGTGCATTGAGCAGGACAAAGGGAAGCGCGTTTAGCTGGATGCTATAGGCCGTAAGGCTCGCAGAGCCGAGGAAGTAAATCGCCATGAATTCAGGCTTGAGGGACGGCTTTTTCGATTTTATCGTCTCCGCAACCCCAGGAAGCCAAGCAAGCACTATGAGCACAAGGCCCAATATGCCGAAAAACTCTTCCATGCACAAGGGATGCATTTCCCGCTTAAAAGCTTTCCCGCTTTTTCCGCCAGGGAAACGATTATTAAGGTGGCCATAGGTTATTTTTTTCATGCCACATATCGACGCCCACCTTTTCAACAAGAAAGGGGTCCGAGGGGAGCTCACTTTGCTCCTCGACGATGGGGACAGCATCCTCGATTCCGTAAAGAAGGCCATGGCAGAGCACAACATCCGCGAGGCGACCTTGGAGGAAGCCGAAGGCACGATAAAGGACGGCGTGATAAACTTTTTCGAGCGCAGCAATTACGGCACGGCAGTGCTCAAGGGCAACAGGGTGATGCGGGTCTCCGGCACTTTCAAGCTAAGCTACGGGGACCTCTACGGCACGATGAAGATTTCGACCTTCGATAAGCCCCCATTGCAGGGCACGCTCGTAAAGGGGAAGGCGGATGACGGCTTCAAGCTAAAACTTTCATTCATACAGCTTGTGGGCAACTGAATTTTTGTCTTTTCAATCGGCATTGTTTTTTTGGTAATGGATTTTTTGGTGATAGGTATGCAGCTTTTAATTGCAACCACGAACAAACACAAGGTGCGCGAAATTGCACAAATCCTTGCGCCCTACGGGGTTTACTTAAAACAGAAAAAACTTAAGCTGGCAGAACCTGATTTTGAATCCCTTGAACAAATCGCCGAGGCAAAGGCAAGGCAGGCTTTCGCAAAACTGGAAAGGCCGGTCATTGCAGAGGACACAGGCGTCTATTTCGAGGCTTACAATAATTTTCCCGGCACCCTTGCAAAAAGGGTTTTTTTGGGCATAGGCTTTGGCGGCCTTCTCTTGCTCATAAAGCATGCGAAGAACCGCAGAGCGCACTTCCGCACAGTTATTTGTTTTTTCGACGGCAGGGCCATGAAAACCTTTTCAGGGAAACTGGAAGGCCGCCTGCTCGCAAAAACCGTTTCGCTCGAAAAGGACAGGCTGCCATACGAAAAAATATTCGTGCCGCGCGGCTCAAAGAAGGCCCTCGTTGATTTGAGCGTTGGGGAAAAGAACAGGATTTCCCACCGCGCGAAGGCTGCGGGCAAGCTTGCAAGGTGGCTTTCTGCAAGATAGACTTTTGCTTTAAAACCTTTCCAGGGCATGAGTTGTTACTCGCGGGGGTAGCGAAGCGGTCAAACGTGCCAGCTTCAGGAGCTGGTGGCTTAGTGCCTTCGCAGGTTCGAATCCTGCCCCCCGCAACCTTTTTCTTTCTCTTGGGAAGAGAAAGGAAAAAGATTGATCAAAAAGAAAGAGAGCCAAAACATTGACGAAAAAGAAAAGTGTAAAGAAAATGGCTTGTTTTTTTGGCCTTGCGGCAGGGCAGTTTTCAAAAAATAAAAAAAGAAAGAAACAGGAATTTAGAAGTTCAAGAGCTTTCTTCGAAGTCGCCGGAATCCCCGTCGGAGTCCTCGTCATCCTCGTCATCGTCGCTGTCCCCGTTGTCTCCGCCTTCCTCGTCGTCCCAGGATAGGTCTTTGATAACTTCTTCGGTGAATTCCATCACTGAAACCTCCAACAATATTACTCAATTCATTTGGGCGATGTCTATTTAAATGAGACAGGTTGCTTTCATGCAGATGCGCCTCAAAGCCCGTTTTTGCCACCCATCCGAAATCCGCGCATAAGCAGGGAATTCGATACCACGCTTACTGAACTGAATGCCATTGCAGCGCCCGCAATTACGGGGCTGAGGAGAAATCCAGTGAATGGGTATAATATGCCCATTGCAATGGGTATGCCTATTGCATTGTAACCGAATGCCCAGAACAGGTTCTGCTTTATCTTTTTGAGCGTGTACCTGCTGAGCTGCACGGCTTTTACTATGCCACCCAAGTCGCTTTTGACGAGCACGATTGTCCCGCTTTCCATTGCAACATCGGTTCCTGAGCCTATTGCAATTCCCACATCTGCCTGCGCGAGCGCCGGCGCGTCATTTATCCCGTCCCCGATGAACGCCACTTTTTTCCCTTCTGCCTGCATTTTTTTGACTTCCGCGGCTTTTTCGTGCGGAAGGACGTGCGCCATTACCTGGCCTATGCCTGCTTCGCGTGCAATAGCCCTGGCAGTCCTTTCGTTGTCGCCGGTTATCATTGCGGTTTCATAGCCTAATCTATGGAGCTCCTGGATGGCTTGGCGCGAGCCTTCCTTTATAGTGTCAGCAATGGATACCAGCCCGGCAAGCTGCCCATTTATGGCGACAAGAATGACTGTTTTCCCATTTTCTTCCAGCGAACGCATTTTTTTCCCATCTTCTAGGCTGACCTTAACCTTGTTTTCCTTCATCAGCTCAAGGTTTCCCACAAGAATTTTCTTGCCCTGGACGCTTGCCTTTACTCCGTACCCCGGTATTGCAGCAAAGCCTTTCGGTTCAGCAACTTTAACCTTTTGTTCTTTCGCTTTTTTTAGTATCGCCTTTGCCAAGTGGTGCTCGGAATTTTTTTCGGCAGATGCAGCCATTGAAATTATTTCTTTTTCATCTTTTCCAAGGGCAATGATTTCCGTGACGCTTGGCTCGCCCCTGGTTATGGTGCCAGTCTTGTCGAAAACAAACACGCCTGATTTGTGCAGGGTTTCAAGGCTCGCGGCGTCCTTGATGAGTATCCCGTTTTCCGCGCCCTTGCCTGTGCCAATCATCACCGCTGTCGGTGTCGCAAGGCCCATTGCGCACGGGCATGCAATCACCAGCGTCGAAACAAGTATTGTGAGCGCAAACAGGAACGCCTGCCCGGCTATAAAGTACCAGTAAGAGAACGCGAGAATTGAGAGCACTATTACGGCCCAGACAAAGTAGCCCGCAACCGTGTCGGAGAGCTTTTGTATGGGCGCCTTGCTCCCCTGCGCCTCTTCGACGAGTTTTATTATCTGCGAGAGCATTGTATCCTTCCCGACCTTGGTTGCAACGAACCTGAAAGCCCCTGTCTGGTTCATCGTGCCGCCTATTACGGTGTCGCCTTTCTTCTTGTGCACGGGGAGGCTTTCGCCGGTTATCATGCTCTCATCGATGCTGCTCGAGCCTTCTGCTATTTTTCCGTCCACCGGGACCTTTTCCCCCGGCTTCACTATCACCACATCGCCGGCAACAAGCTCGTCGAGCGCGATGGTTTCTTCCTTGCCTTTCCGCAGCACCGTCGCGGTTTTTGGCTGCAGGCCTATGAGCCTTTGTATCGCTTCCGAGGTTTTCCCTTTTGCCACGTCCTCAAGGTACCTGCCGAGAACAATGAATGTCAGCAGGAGGGCCGCGGTTTCAAAGTAAGGCATTCCCGGCATCAGCCCAAGCGTCACGGCAGCGCTGTACACAAGTGCCGTGCCTACCCCTAGCGCGACGAGGCTATCCATTCCGGGAATCCTGTGTATAAGCCCCCTAAAACCCGTTGCAAAGATTTCCCTGTTGAGGTAAATTACAGGGAGGGCAAGTGCGAATTGGATGATGGCCGCGTTTTGCGCAAGAAAAGGCGGGTATTCTACTGCAAAAATCCCTTTGAGCATTTCCGGGAGCGAGAGAACAAGTACCGGGCAAGTAAAAATGGCCGAGTACACTACCTTCCGCTTCAAGCCATTTGCATTTTCCCCATTTCCATGCCGCATTCCAATATGTTCCGAGGCGCCTTCCTCTTCTATTCCGTACCCTGCTGGAGTTATCGCGTTCCTGAATTTGGAAATGCCTGTGCTTTTCTCATCATACTCCACTGTCGCCTTGTTTGTCGCAAGGTTGACGTTTGCGCCCTTCACCCCCTCAAGCTTTCCCAGCCTCCTTTCTATAATGGCCGAGCAGGAGGCGCAGTGCATCCCAGTAATATTGAAGCTTTTCCTGACAATCATGGGGGTTTCATCTCATTGGTAAACAATCGGGCCTTTGGGGCCGAAGAACATTACCAGAATAAGCAGGAGCGTGAAGCCGACGCTTGTCGCGGCAAATTTCACAACGCTTGTCTTCAGCCCGCTGGCATCTTTTCCCCCAATTTCCCTGTGGAGGAGATAGCTCATGCCGAAGAGCGTTGCCCCGCAGATCCCGAAAATAATGTAAGCGAGTGCTATGACGTTGTCATTGAGTGACATTATGGCGGTCATTGAGCCCATGACCCCTGCCATGAGGCCGGCCATTAAGCCTTCCATTGCGCCCATTGCCCCGCAGCACTTTCCAGCTTTTATCCCGAGAAAAATGCCGACAGCCATTCCGGCCAGCGAGCCTACGAAAAACCCGTTCGTCGCGCCTATGAGAAGGCCTGCCATGTAGCCCGGTATCATTCCCATAATCATTCCAACCATCATGCCATTAGTGCAGGAAATGCCATTGGCATAGCATTTTGCATGGTAGTATGAAAAGCTAGAACCCGTTCCCGCGAACACGGAAAGCGCGATAAGCGGGGCGTAAGCACCGGAGTTCGGCAGGCCACGCAGAAAGAGCAAATACAACGCCAGGATGGCTGCTCCGCTCAGTATTGCCGCCACCAATGCATAGTTCGCGAGTATTGCCTCAGCCTCAACGGACTTGTCAGCCCTAATAATGGAATAAATGTAAGCAAGAGCCCTTTCAGGATTGCCCCGCGGGCCTTCCTCATTTCCTTTTTCCCTAAAGCCCCTCTCCGAGAGCTCATTCTTTATCCTTGCGAGCGCCCCCTCATCGCTTGTGAACCTGACAAACCCTGCGTTGGCATCAATTTCATTCACTGCTGCCCCGTTCCTGCCAATGATTTTCTCTATAATTTTTTCGCAAGCCCCGCACGTCATGCCATCCAACTCGAGTTTATATTCGCTCAACCAATCACCCTGTAACCTTCCTTTTCAATCGCCTTTTTTACCCTTTCGAGCAGCCCCTCTCTTTCAATTTCGACTTGTACGGTGCCTTTTTCGTGGTCCGCCTTTACTGCCCCGATTCCTTGTATATCCCCAACAGAGTCCTCTATCAGCAGTTCGCACGACCTGCAGTGCATCCCACCCACCTTGATTGTGTTCTGCATTGAATCGCCTCAAGGGACTACTCTCAGCTTTCCCCTAAACATGTACATGCTGCAGCTATAATCGAATGTACCTTCATTCGTCGGGGTGAATTCCGCCACCTGTTCTTCCCCGTTACCTGAAACCAGCCTTACCCCGAACTTCTGCATGAGCAGGACCTTCCCGCATCCGGCATTCTTCTCAGCGCTGAAGTGCAGCCTTACAGGGACGCCTTTCCTCACAGTTATTTCGCTTTTGTCATAGCCCCCTGTTGAAAGCGCTTTTATGTAAACCTCCTGCACTTCCCCGCCTCCAGCTCCCGCCTTTTGCGCGCTTTCTGCCAGGAGGGCGTTTTGACCCCCAAGATACGTGTTTGTTGCGCCCGCCTGGCCAAAGAGCAAGGCCATGCCCACAAACCCGAGCACTCCGAGCCCTATTACAAGCAGGAAAATTCTTTGCGTTTTTATTGCATCCATAAAAATCATTTTTTGGCCGTTTTTGTGGCCTTCCTATTATTTCATTGTAGTGAAACAATATATATGGGTTGATGAAACAACCATTTTTTCCGCTGCCCGGGCGTTTGCCCCATTTTTTATTCTGGTATGCGGAGAATTATTTAGGTGCTCTGGGATGGATGCAAGGAAACAGGTCGTGCTGGGAATTATAATTGTCTCCATTTTCATCTTCCTGGTAACTGTCCTGGTTTTTGTTTACGCCGTTTCCTCCGAGGGAGAGCAGGTGCCATCCTTCCTATTGCTTTTCCTTAATTACCACATACATTTCATGGTCATAATGGGTTTGTTTGGGGTCGGGTCGGGGGTAGTTGTGTATAACATCCTCAACACCACAATCGAGAAACAGAAGAAGGTGGCGAAGGCGAACATAGGGATAATAATGAAGTTCCTCACGAAAGAGGACCGCCAGGTCCTTGCTCTCCTGATGTCAAAGGGCGGCATGACGACACAGAGCGAGATTTCAAGGCTCAATGGCATGTCGAGGCTCAAGGCCCACAGGGTCGTAAGAAAGCTTGAGGAGAGGGGCATTGTGCATGTCGAGAAGAGCGGCAAAATCAACATGGTGCGGGTAGTCGAGGAACTCAAGGGCGAAACCTAGCAGCGGCTTTGGTTTAAAAATCTGTTTTTTCAATTAATCTGTCCTAAGGGCGTGTGGTCCAGTGGCTAAGACGCATCGTTCACATCGATGAAATCGGAGGTCCGATTCCTCCCACGCCCACTCAATCTTTCGAGGTTGGGCCGACAGCCCAGTTTCACTGGGCTATGCTTCGCATTCAAGCTTAAGCGGTTAACTTCTTTTTCAATCCTTGAACGCGCTCGCGGTGACTCCCGCATCCCATGAGAACCGCGGCCTTGTCTTCACGAGCCAGAGCTTTTCTGTCTCGTCATCGAGGATGAGCGCGAAGCCTTTTGCGCGCGGCATCTCCTGGTAGTACTTGTCAAAGTTCTGGTGCAGGTAAGATGGCCGCAGCTGCGAGACCGCCTCTATATCTTCTTGCGCCGTCATCCTGTGCGAAATGAAGATGTCGCACTGGCTTATGCAGTCAGGGTGCAATTTGTTCGGCCTTTGCGTTGCAAGCAGAAGCGAGAGCCCCGGCTGCCTTCCTACCCTGACCCATTCGAGCAGCACCGAGAGCGCGAAATTTTTCTCATCCTTTGGCATGAACATGTGCGCCTCGTCAATCATCATCCATATTATGGGGAGTTCGCTTTCGCGCGAAAGCCCCTTTGTGAGCCTTATCTCCTCCTCCTTCCTGTAGAGCATCCTTTCCTCGAAGAGTTTTTTCCCCACGAGGCCGACTATTATGTCCCTTGCCCCCTCCATCCCCATTGCCTGCCTATAAGTTGAGACATCGATGATTGTTATCGTGCCGGGCTTTGCGAGCTCGAGTATCTGCCAGCCTTCCTTTTCAAAAAGCTGCCATGATTTTGCGGCACTGAACCTTCCTGCAACCGCGTCGCGCACACTCTTTTCGGATTCGGTGTCCTTCTTCGCTTCTGCGATGAGCTCATCGAGGCCGTAAAGAGCCCCGAGGCCTTCGCGCACCTTTTCCACAACCCTTGAAACAAGCGCGCCTTCGGGTTCCTTCCAAGTAAGGTTGAATAGCATCATCCACTCCGATGCCTCGAGCTCGGAAACGCGCAGCGTGAATGCGGAATCGAATGGAAGCCCTTTTTTGCGGTAAAATCCCTCCATTGCCTTTGGGACGAGGTAGCGGATGTCTGTGCTCTGCGCCTTGAGGTCCCATTTCTCGAGCTCCGGGATGCCTGATTTGGGTGCGGGTATTTTGAGGCTCCAGAATATCCCGACGGTGTCAATCACTATTACGCTGAGCCTCTGCCTTATTTCAGGGGGCTGGCGCGCGAATTCCTCAATGATTACTGCCATGCTGAAGGATTTTCCCCCTCCGCGCTTGCCGCATATTAGCATGAGGTGGGGGTTTGCGATGTCGAGCTTGAGCTTTCTTCCAAGTACAGGCCTCTCGCCCGCGCTGAGCACGGATTTGCCGAAATAAGCTGTCCCCTTCTCGCCATACTTTTGCATGTCTTCATATGAGCGCGCGAGCACAGAGCTCTGGTCCTCTATCTGTTCTGGCATAGGGTAGCTAATCGCTTTACAAGTATTTAAAGATTCGGAAATATGGCAAGCCGATGAAGTAGTTTGACTGGTTTTCAGGCCTGTTATGATTCAGGATTTCCGTTTTCAAAATTTTCAAAAAAAAACGGATAAGAAAAAGGAGGCGAGGCAATTGGCCCTAAGGTGGGGGTTAAAATAGTTGGGTTTTTTTGCCTCTTTCCCCTCTGTCCTAGCTTTTGGCTAAGTATAACACTTTCCTTCCCGCATGCACTTTTTTCAGGTAGCCTTCCTTGAAGAGCTTGTTTAGCCTCTGGCATGCCGCGTTGAGGCCCCTGTAGTTGAGCATGGTTTTTATGTCCTGGGCCGAGCATCCGCCCCTCTCTTCAATTGATTTGAGGATGAGCTGGTCCTGTTCGCCAAGGACTTCAAACCTGTTCTGCTGCGTATTGTTCTGCGTGGGGGTTTCGGGGGCAGTCTTTATTGCAAGCATTATCCTGTCATACTTCTCGTTTATGTTTTCGAGGAGCCTGTTCGTCTTCTCCTTCTCCTGTATCATCTTGAACATGAGAAGTGCCGTGACTTTCGGGCTCTCCGCCTGCCTTAGCACCTCGTCTATTTCGCCAAAGCCCTCATTCGATTTTGCGGAGATTTTTTCCAGGAGTTCCTTCTCCTTCATGACGCTCCTCAAAATATCATGACTGTTCATGATGAATCATGATAGTGGTAGATATATAAATACTTATCGTGGCAGGGGCGAAAAATCGTTTTTTTTCGCGCAAATTGGCCTTGCTCGGGTGCCTTTGGCGAAAAAGCTGCCCAATCTGCCTCATTTATGTAATTATAGCAAACCAATAAAGTAATTCGGTAGATTTTCATTGTTTGCTATCTAGCAGACCTCCATAAATGCCGAAAAACTTTAGCGGTCTGCTATAATATAATATATAATATATTAGAGGAATGGGCGGTTCCTTTATAGCCGGTTTTGGGAAAAACGCTTGAATTGCAGGTGTGCTAAACGAATTCGAGCAGCGGTCCTGCACCCCGTAAGCTGCTCAATTGCCTTCTCGATATCCTCTTTCTGTGCCAAGGCGGGATTAGAAGGCCGAAAAATCAGCGCTGCTTTGGCGCTGGCTTGCATTGAATCACTTCGTATCTTCCGGAGCCTATTTTTTTAACAATCATCCGGAAATCCATTTTCCCGCGGTAGATGCTTTCTACTATTTTTTCCGTTTCAAAGTTGATTTCCAATAACCGACCAACTCTTTCTTGGCTCAGCCAATTTTCTGCAGTTACAAAAAATGGGGACATTATAGGTAGGAGTTTTCCGGGCTTAATTGCTATTTGCCTCCCTTTTTGAAAGAAACCACGGCCTGGGAGATATGCAAG
>CAYJWI010000025.1:0-13906 GCA_964373815.1 uncultured archaeon
CCTTTCTTTTCTATTTCTGCCCAGTTGTGCGCGTTGAGGCCTTTTACCGCTCTGCCTAATGATGCCACAGTTCCGGGAGGCAGTTCTCCAAAATCTTTGAGCATCTTCAATGTTGTTTTTCCGGTTTCTGGCCCCAAAGCAGCCAGTTTTATAAAAGCCCTTGTTGAATCTTCGGCTTTGTCCCCGCTTTTCGCCACGAACAGCGCCATCGAGCCAATCATGTCTGGCGAGGATTGCATGGCCGCCAAAGCCGGTTTTAGCACTTCTTCCCCAAGGGGCGCGACGGCGGATTTCAACACAACCTTTATCGTTGCAAGGCCAACATCTATTATTTCCCCCGGGATAACCGAGGCGCCGGCGGATGCTATTGCCCCGCCGTATGAAGCAAGGTCATAAACTGTTGCGAGGTGGGTGAAGCCGCAGACAAAGGCGTCCGCGGCTGAATCTGTTGGGCGGAGTATGCATTTTCCGGAGCCGACGATGTCGGGGAAGAGTTCGACTGCGGGTATTACGTTGCACGCAAGGCTTGTCTCGAGGTTTCCGGGGGCGTTGTTTTCGCCAACCCCCGCGCATGCGGCGACAAAGTCGCTCGCCGTGTAGGCATAGAACTTGCGGTTCACGATGTCCTTGCCGAAAACGTAAAGCGGCGCTTCGGGTCTTGAAAGCGATTCCTGCTTGAGAATGAAAACATAGTTTTTCGAATGCGCGGACTCGTCACCCCAGACATTCCTGCGCACAGAATAATTCACGCCCCCTTCAGTGAAAAAACGTTCGCACGCAATCGCATTGTTGTTCGAGGCAGTGCCAATGAGTATGGCAGTCTTGCCGCGAAGGGGGTTGTAAATGGACGGGTCGCATGAAACCTGCGAGGATTCGTACTCTCCCACTTCCCCGCGAATGCGGTACGCGTTTTTTATCTCCTGTTTTACATAGGTTATGAGCCTTGCAAGGTTTGAATCGGCAACCACCCCGTCAGGAACGACAAACACGACGCTTTTCCCTTCAAAGGTATTCTCCTTATCCCCCATGCTAAGCGTGGACCTCACAACATAAGGCGAATCCGAGAATACTACAGTTGGCTTATTATTGTAAATTGCAGCATGCCTTGCCATCGGCACGACAAAGTCGTCCCCCACAATCAGCACGTGCTTGCAGTACTCAACCGGGCAGCGCTTCGCGACAAAGGCGGAAACCGCTGAAACGTAATCATTCACTGGCTTCATGGCCGGCTTGGAAATGGTTTCCCCGTAAGAGGAAAAAACCGCCCAGGGGCGCGCGGAAGACAATTCTTCATGGTAATCCGAGAGGTCGTAAACCACCCCCTGGTTTTCGAAAGCCTTCTGGAAGAGTTTCTGCATCAAGGCATCGACGCGCGCGGAACTGGAAAACCTCTGCTTCAGGGCACTTGAGTCGGTGATGATTATCGTCTGGGGCATGGAAACATTCACTATGCGCGAAGCAGAAGAGGCTCCGCTGGAGACAGAGAAAAGGTAGGGCTTGCGCGCAGCCGTTTCATTCACTTTGTAAAAACAGAAATTGTCGCCTTTTGAAAGGGCTTTTTCCGAACCCGCAGAGCAGCCGGCCCCGAGCGCCTCGAAAGCGTTTCCATCAAATGAAATGCGGATGTTTGCGCCGTTGCCTGAGCGCAGGTTTATGCGCAATTTGTCCCCCGGCTGCCTGTAAACTGGAAGGCCGGGGGGAGCTTTTTCAATCCTTATGGAAAATTGGGCCTGCGAAGAATTGCAGAAAGCAAATCCCGAATCGCGCTGTTCGCACACGCCAATCCCGCACAAATCAGAGGTTCTCCTGTTGCTTAGTGTCGCGGAGTCGAAATAACAGGTTTCGACGACATTCGAGCTGCACCAGCTTTTCCCGACATTCGCATCAGGGCAGGAATTTACCCCTGGGGTGACGCAGGAACTGCCGGAGCACGTCTGGGATGGAGAGCAATCGAGTTTCAGCCTCGTTTCACTATTCGGGGAACAGGAACTGCCCTGCGTTCCCGGGCTGTTGCACTTGAAAGCCCTGTATTCCTGCTTTACATCGCCATCGGAGCAGAAGGGCTGCGAAACCCAGCCTGCCTGGCCGCAATCAGAATCCGAATAGCAGGCAACATTGTCAGGGATGCAGGAGCCATTAAGGGAGCACTTTTCCGCGTAGGAGCATTCCCTGTAAAGCTGCCACTCGCCGAACCCCAAAGCCCCTTCGCAATCCTTGGAGGAGCCGGAGCAATACTGCTTAAGGTATCTGACAAAAACATCGCTGCCCTTTCCTGCCCCGTTCGGGCACCCGTATTCGAGGGACTTCTGCGTGTTGCAGACAGAGCTTGTTGGCTTGAAGGTGTTCGAGTTCGTGCTGCAGCAAACGCCTTCAGAACACCCCTCAACAACCCTGAAAAGGTTCTGGGCAGAAAACTCGTTCGGGAAAGGCGGCTTTGTGCAGGAAAAACTGTTTTGGGGGTGGCATGAGCCATCATACTGCTCTCCGGAGCACTGATCCAGCCAGGAAAAGGACTTGGCGCTATAATCCCCTATGGGGGCATTCTGCGGGATTGCGTATGAAAAGGACAGCTCTTTTCCAATGCCAGCCGCCTGGAAATACCTTTGCGGGGCGCTGTCACATGAATAAGCGTTTGGGCCGGTTATGAGCAAATTGCCTTGGTAAAATGATGAATCGAAAACTGGGTTCGCAAACCTTGCCTTGATGGCCAGTGTTTTTCCCCTTCCAGCGTTCCCGGAAGCGTCAACGCCTTCAACAATAATGTTCACCGGCCTCGAAATCTCGGTTTCGAAGACAAGGTTTGAATCCAGGCCTGTGCTGCCTGCAACTACCTCAAGCCCGAAAGCATGCGAAACAATGGTCTCGTTTACGGCAAGGAGCAGCTCTGTTGAATGGTTTCCCAAGCCAAGCTGGTTCTGGTCGGCGGAAAGCGCGATATAACCAAACCCTCCGGGCTGGACTTCGGAAGGATAGCCTGCCTTCAGCCACGGAGCGGAAGCGTAATCCTTTATCAGGGCCTTCTCTGGGGAATTGTTGTAAATTTTTATCCTTGTTTCGAACTGGCTGTCATCCAAGCCAACCCTTGCTTTCGTTGAATTGCTTGTTGCAACAATGGTCCGCGAAGTGAAAAGGCCTATTTCATCCAATGCGGCGAGCGCATCAACCAGTCCGAAGCCGTACAAGTCATCCTTGCCCGGCAGGCCGAGGTCTTTTGCGGTCTTTGAAAGTATTAACTTGGCTTCGCGCGGGGTGAGCATTGGGTTTTTTTCAAGCATCAGGGCAATGGTGCCGGTTACAAATGCCGCGCTTGCCGATGTGCCGGAAGCTTCATGGACCGAGCCGCCTAACCAGGAACTTGAAATGCTTGTCCCGGGGGCGACAAATTCTGGCTTGGAGCCAAAGCCTTTGGCAAAACCCCTTGAGGAAAATTTTGCAATCGCGTTATTCCCATCGACCGAGCCGACAGTGATTGCCTGCTCCAAATTACCGGGAAAAGTCAGGCCTGAGTAGCCATTGCATGAAGGGTCTGGTTCCTCGACCCCGCAGTTGCCGGCGGAAACCACGACTATTATGCCAAGCGCTTCCGCTTCCTTTATAGCGCGTTCAAGTGGTGTGTTTTCCAGTTCTGCTGGGGAGCCAAAACTCAGGTTTATTATCCTCGCGCCATCATCGGTTGAAGCATTGTTATCAGGGTTTACCGCGAAGTTCAGCGCCCTTAGTATAGAGGAGAGGGTTCCTTTCCCATCCCTGCCAAGCGCTTTTGCGCTAATCAGCAGGCTTTCAGGGGCCACACCCACAAACCCGTTGCCTGCAGCCGAGCCTGCAATAATGCCTGCAACATAGGTGCCATGCCCGTGCTCGTCTGAAGGGTTGCTGCCGGTGGAGAAATCCGCTTCTGCCACGACCCTGCCATTGAGCATCGGGTGGTCTTTTTCAATTCCCGTATCGATAACCGCTACCCGGATGCCCCTGCCCTTGTAAACAGGGTTGCCGGCCAAAGCGGCATTGATTTGGCCAAGCGGGCCTGCGAATTGCTGGATTGACACTTCCCTGTCGGGGGAAATACTGCCCACATCGCCGGAAAGGGCAAGGCCGAAAACCTTCGAACCCGGCAGCTCTGCCACAATGAAATCCCCTATCGCGCCGGCAAACTCCGCTTTCCCGCCGAGCTGATTTATTCTTGCCGCAATCGGGAGCAGGGCATCTTCGTTCTCCGCCTGCACTATAATACTTGTTTTTTCATCAGAATTAGTGGAAATGGATTCATCAATTTTTTCCGAAGCGGCCGAAGCATCTTCATTGCTAGGGCTTGGCGATATCCCGGAAAGCGCGGAGCCGGAAACATCCAATGAGGTTTCCTCGCACCCAAAGCAAAGCCCCCAGGACTGCTCGAGCTTCTTCTCCAGGAATGGGGTGAGTTCGCTTTCTTCCAGGCCGAAATAAAACTTATCTTCCGTTACAGCATGTTCCTCATCCAACACTTCGTTGGGGCCTTCTGCAATGAGGGGGGCTTTTTCCCCTCCGCTGGAGGCAGAACCGGCACCGGAAGCCTGCGAAGAGCCGCCGCTTTCAGAGCCCCCTCCGGAGCCTGCGCCTGAACCGCCACCGGAAGAGCCTGAACCGCCGCCATCGCTGGAAGAGCCACCAGAGCCGCCGCCAGCACCACCGCCGGCAATTCGCCAGTCAATTCCGAGGGAATCAGCCTGCTTTCTTTGGGCTAATTGTTCTTCCGCCTTTTCCCGCAGGAAGGGGTTCAATTCTGAAATGCACTTGCCGTAAAACCTCTCAATCTCCGGGCAATCGGCATTGCCCTCGTCAATTTGACCCTTGTCAATCTGGTTTTCAGGCGAATCTTCCCCCCAAAAAACAGGCATTTCAATGGCGGCCAGAACTTCACTGGCCATATACGGCAATTCCGAAATGCTGTTTTGGAACTCTTCAACACTATCCTGGGCGCCCAAAATCGTGGCGAAACCAAGGGCATTTTTCCCTGAAAAGCCTACGGCAAGCAGAAAAACGATTATTGAAAGGGCTGCCGCTGTGAATAAAACACGCAAAGGCCGCTCAAGCCCTGCCCTGCCCGCATTTTGTTCCGGCATCTTTTTTCACGCTTTTCCAAGCAAAATTTTTTTTTCCTCCACTGGAACAGAATCCTTAAAAATCAGGGATGAAAGCGCTTCCTCAAAATTCCGGAGAAAACACAGGCCATCGCCAATTGAAACGATTTTTCGCTTCTCGAGCGATAAGATGGCAGGCATGAGCTCTTTGTAATCCATCCCGGTTTCGGCTGGGAGGGCTTCAATTGGGCATATCATCGTGCGGCGGAGCGCTGAAAGCAGCCTTGCCTCCTCAAGCGAAATCCTCTTTTCCAAAGCAAGCCTGAACAATGCTGATTCTAGAAGGTTCATGAAGGCACCAAGTATAACCCCCTGCTTGCGCAGGGGGTTTTTGCGGGCAGAAATTCTATCCTGCCAAAAACATTGGCCTTGCCTGGGGTAATATAGCTGAGGTTGAAAAGCAGTCAACGCAGAGGTTGATTTATGGCTTTGGCCCGAAAGCGGGAGCCATAAAACATAGCGTTTAAATAGGAGAAAAACCCCAATAGGTTTGATTTTAATGGAACTAGGGCCGCCCACGGAGAAGCTTCGCAGAAAGCTTTTGGACCAGGAAATGAGGCTGCGCAAGAAGCAGCCCGAGCACTGGGCAAAAACAAAGTACAGGAAATACGCAAAGCCGTTCACTGAAGAGGAGCTGGAGAAGATAAAGGCGCTTGAGAAGAAGCGGAAGAAGAAATGAGGCGTTCCAAATCTATCAAACTTAAGAGTTTAGTTTAAAATGGGGTCAAATTGTCGTTTTTGGGATAATTTTATATAGTTTTAGCGTGGATATTGTATTGTAGTGGTTTTGTGCACCAGAAGACCGTTGAAAAAGAGGTTCGCCCCAAGGCTGGTAGAATGCTTTCCAAAGAAGCTTTAGGTATTATTGAAGCCAGAAAGGACCCTGAGTTCAGGAAGTTCATACGGGCTTTTGTAAAGTACCACACAGGCTCAAAGTAATTTTCCAAATTGCCGAAGCGAGTAGAATTTCGGCGTTTTCAGCCCGTTCTGCGCATTGACCTTATTGTATGATTCTATTGCGCTCCGAGACAGCATCGAGTGGTTATCATCTGAAACGAGGACATCGAGGCGGTTGAGACTAGCGCATGCAACAATGAGAAAATCGGTTGACAGTTTTCTTTTTGATATCCCGCCCGAGTAATTGTTCAAGTATTCTTGCCCAAGGACTTCCACAAGCCTTGTGAGCGGGAGATTGCGGCCTTTGGTCAATTTGTCATAGTAATTCAACAGCAGATTCCGAAGTTTTGCGCCATTTCGGGTTGCGCCCTTTGGAGTATCCCGAAGCTCCTGCCTTACAATACTCAAACCATAAATGACCACATTGCCAGAAGATTCGATTTTTGAAAACAATTCCGGCGAGGCTTCTTCTGCAAGCAACCCATAACTGTTCGTGTCAAGAAGAATGCGAATAGGGATATTCATGCAACAATTTTAGCAACATAATCCTTAAATGAAATAGTGGCTCCGTCCCTATAACCCCGTGAATTTACTCCGCGGGCTCTTCGCCTTGTGGCTTCGAGCCGCGCAGTATCATTCACATGGACTATTTTTCATGAGAAAAATCACAGCCGCCGTTCATCTGCGGACACAAAGATGCCAGCTTGGCAAATCGCAGTATTCTCGGCGGCAACAATAAATCAATACTCCTTCATCCCGCCTATAAGCCCTGTCTTTTTCGCGAGGAACTCGTGCACGAGCTCCGCGCATTTCATAAGGGGCTTTTCAACTGAATCGCCTGGGCCGTTGAACCCCGCGGCGCCGGCATGCCCTCCCCCTTCTCCCTCGAAAAAGGACTCGAGGCGGTTGAAGACGTCGCGCGCGAGGTCGAATGAATTGGAGCGCAGCCACTGGTTGTTCACCCTGCCGCTAACGCGCACCGCCCCCTTCTCCGCATAGCCGCAGAAGGCGGCATCCGCGCCAATCCTGACCAGTGCAGAGGCGGCATCGGCCTCGAATGCACCGACATCGGAAATCGCGATTATCGAATCGCCGGACTTGAATATGCGGCAGCGCTTCGCGGCCTTGAGGCAGGCGACTTTTTCGGAAAAATCCTTCCCGACCGAGAAAAGCGAAACTATTTCGCTGTACGGCACGGATGCCTTGCGCAACACCTCCGCCATAATCGAAAATGTTTCGTGGTCTGCAATGAGAAAGGACGCCGAATCCGTGATGATGCCCGCACCTATGCAGAGCAGGGCACTGCGCGGGATTTTCACCCTTGTTGCAAGCAAAAGGTCGTGCACGATTTCGGTCGTGGAAATGGCATTTTTGTCGGAGCGGGAGTTCTTCTGCGGCGCAATCCTGGTTTTTTCATGCGCGTGGTGGTCTATCAGGAACTTCTCGCCCTTGAAGGAGAGGAATTGCCCCTGCATCGAGCCCAGCATTGAGGAATTGTTGAAATCAAGGCACACTATGCAATCGAAAGAATCGAGCGAAGGGTTGAGTGTGAAGGGAATGGAAAGTTTTTTCGCGAGCGCGGAGGCGCTAGAGTTCATGTGGTCAGGGACCCCGATCGAGGTTTTGGATTTTGATTTGAGCGAGAGGTGTATTGCGGCGGCGCTGGCGAGCGAATCGACGTCGCAGCCGGAGTGCGTGAGGAGGAGTGTTTTTTTTCGGAACAGCGGCGAGAGGTTTTTGAGGGCCATCATTTTGCCTCATCTTTCTTTTCCGCTCCCTTGGAAGCCCCTTTCTTGGCAGCCTCAATCTCGCTTTTGAGCTTGTTTAGCTTGTCAAGCATCGCCTCTTCCTGCTTCTTCACAGTCTTTGCGCGCAAATCGACTGTTTCCTTCTGCTCGGATAGTTCCTTTTCTACCTTTTTCGAATCGGTAAGTATGAGTATGTTGCCAACTGCTTTGTACACCTTTTTCTCTTTTGTCTCCTTGAGTTCTGTAAGCGCTTCGGAGAGGACCTGCGCCTGCACTGCAAGGCTCTGGCTCTGCGCCTCTATAGATGAGAGCTGCATTCTTCCCCTCTCGAATTCCTGTATGGACTTGTTCAAATCAGTTTCCGCCATTGGTCAATCCTCCTTATAAAAGTGAAACCTTCTCGCAGAGCCCGAGCAGCCTTGAATACGAATTCACTGAAGCTTTCAGCGCCGGCCCGTCCTCTGACAAAACTTTTAGGGAAACAACGTTTTTATTGGTATGCATCTGCGCTTTTGAGCGCCAGCCTGAAAGCCTATTAATTTCTGGCAGAACGGCATTGTAAGCGCAGAGCGCCGCGTTTTCGGAATTGAAAGTGAAGGATTTTTCGGAAGAGAGCATTAAACTGCCTTCACTGTCTTGGTTATCGGGTCCCTCATTTTGGAGAAAATCTTGAACCCACAGCTAGGGCACCTTATTCCGCCCGTAATGAGGCTTGCGACTTCCTTTTGGCACTGCAAACACTTGTACATTAGCTCTCCTCCCCTTCAGAATCCGTTTCGGTTGAATCTTCCTGCAATTCCTCCTCAACTTCGGCGGGCTGCTCTTCCTTCTTGGAATGCTTTTTCGCTTCAGGGAAGTGCACCTTTTCTTCCACTTTGGCCTCTGCCTTGGCCTGGCTTTGGTTTGGGAATAGCTCGTTCTGGCCTTTTGAGAGGGTTTCGACGAGTTCAGGCGCGAACGCCCTTTGCGAAACCATCTTTGAGATTATCCCGCCTGCAAGGGTTTGTGGCACGTAGGAGCCGCCTACGAATTCGTGCAGGCACTTAGAGCAGGAAAAGATGCCCTTGCTGAGCCTCTTAACCCTTCGCGAGCCGCAGCTCGGGCAAACGTGCTTTTGGAGCTGGAGAGGCTCTATTTTGAGCAGCTTTCTCCTAATCCCAACACCATATCTCGAGCCGAAACGGCCTACGCTTCCCACTTTCAGTGTCCCTGCCATACTTTATTACCCTTACAATAGCTTTCTTATTTGTTTGCTGTTCTTCATCGCGACATCTATCGCGCTGTTTATTTCCTCGAACTTGAACGAGCCCGCAAGGCCTTTTTGGAAGGCGCTTATGTTGTCGTCCTCCGTCACCGCGACAGAGAAGCGCGCGCTCATCGCCTTTTCTTCGGAAAGTATTGGGTCCGCGACCACTACATTGCCGATTTTTGCGAAAGTGTTGAGTATCGGTTTTGCCTTTACCTTGAGCTTCCCTGAATACTCGCCCTTGACTATTTTGTCATCCTCGAGCTTTGGCATCCTGGTTTCGAGCAGAGCGCTCATCGCGGCTATTGCGCACGCATCAAAGAGGTTCCCGTCGTTGTTGATGATGTAGATGTCAACAAAGCCAATCCAGACTTTTTCGCCCTCGGTTATGCACAGGTCTGCAAAGTCGATTGCCTTGCTCTCCCTAATGCCCCTGTCAACTACCCTTGAGAGCTCTATCGCTTCCTCCCTCGGGGGCCCGATTTCGAATTCTGGGTCTGCCATTGGCAAAAGCTCTGCGCCCACGCTGATGCTTCCCGCGCCCGGTGAATCAGGATATGGCTCGCCGACAATCATTTTTATGCCAGCGATTACATCGGTATCACCCAGCAGGACACGTGCAGAGCCGTCGGCGTTTTCACTCACACCATGCGTGATAGAAACTTTCCTCATCTCGTCGACTTTCCTCGCGCCTATCCTCTTGCCTTCCTTGAGGTCGGCGACTACCTTGTCGACCCTCAAATCCCATAGGCCTGAAATCATGCTTCCACCTCTTTTGCCGAAGATTTTTCCCCGGTGTTATCCATCTTGTACTTCGCCTTCAGGGCGGCCTTCTGGATCTCGTACACTTTTGCTATCGCGCTCTCGGCCATCTTGTAGGCTTCTTCCCATTCCTTCTTTGTGATTACGCCATCGAGCTGGAGCAGTGCAATCTCCTTCGAGTTTGGCAGCATTGCGATAGGGATGTCCACCGCGTCCGGAGCGTCCTCTTCGTTCTTGTCAAGGTCGAGGATTATTTTCCCGCCTGCCTTGCCAACGCTCGTGCCTGAAACCATGTCCCTCATGGGGATACCTGCATCGGCGAGCGCAACTGAAGCTGCTGTGAGCGCTGCAATCCTCGAGCCTGCATTGCTGTCAACGATTTCTACTGTGATATCGATTGCCGTGTTCGGGAACCTTTCGACAAATATTGCCTTCTCAAGGGCCTCCCCGCACACTTTGGAAATTTCCACTTCCCTTCTACCCGGCTTTGGGTTCTTGCGGTCAGGGACACTGAATGTCGCCATCCTGTACTCGAACTTTATCACTGACTTGTATGGGTTTGCAGTGTGCTTTGGCAGGCACTCCCTTGGCCCGTAGACCGCGGCGAAAACCTTGTTCTGCCCCCACTCTAAATATGCCGAACCGTCGGCGCGTGGTATCACTCCGGCCTTTATCTTTATCGGCCTTAGCTCGTCTATTTTCCTTCCGTCGAGCCTCTTGCCTTTCGAGTCGACGTATGTTACCGATTCTTCCTTTCTCTTTGCCATTTACATTTCACCTTCCATAACCGTGCCTTGGGGCTTTGCCTCCCTCATCGGGACCTGCGACTTTATGAAGTCGGTGATCCTGTTCGTCAGATGGTCGAGGTGCGCCTCCTTGTCAATCTTGTTTACCGCTTTCCTTAGCAGCTCAATGTTTCCGCCCTTTGCCCAGATCCTTCCGTTGCGCCCGACAATTATGTTCGAGCCGGTGCCGTCCTTTATCACGTTGAGCATCGAGCCTTCCTTGCCTATAATGCGCGGTATCTTTACCGGCGAGACCTGGATTATCTCCCCGCCGAAAAAAAGCCTTATATTGCCCAAATCTACTTCGTTTAGCTCGTTCACTTTCATTATTTTCGCGGAAATTATCGAGCCTGGCTTTAGCACTTCGCGGAGCTCCTTTTTCGAGGCAAAGCTCGGGTAGAAGCTGTTGATGTCAACCCCGTAGCCAGCGAAGCGCTCCGAAACAATTACGCCTATTATTACATCGTTTAGCTGCGGCATGTACTTGCCCTCGAGCGGCACAACCGAGGCATAATCCGCCTCGTCATTTACCAGCCCAATCGAGTCCGAATAAATCTTTCCGTCCCTTACGAAAACGTGCGAGCCGAGCTTTTTGCGCTCCTCGGTCACGAGCTCCCCTGGGACCACTAACCTTTTCACCATTTTTCATTCACCTCTTGTTTTCAAGTATCTTGGATTCTACCTCTCCGTGCGTGAGGTGGTTTAGCTCGTTGAACAGATCCTGCTTGACCCCTGCAGGGATTTCGAGCACAGCCACCAGGCTCCCGTCGTTCTGCCATTCCTCTTTCTGCACCCCGTACTTGTGCAATACCACTGAAGCCTTTCCGGAGTACTGCGCCGGGACTTTTATCGCGAGGCTCAGCTTTTCCATTGAAATGGGCAAAAGCTTCTTGATCTCCTTTATTGCCTCCGAAATCTGGTCCTTCACAGGCTTGTTGATGTCCACTGTGAATTTTATTTCCTCAAGCGCGTTCTCAATCCTCTGCACCGGGTGCGGCGCGTTCGTCTGCGGGTTCATTGCATTCTTTGAAATGAATGTTATGATTTCCCTCTTCTTGCGCTCCGCTATTTCCCTTCTCTGCGCAGTGGTAAGCTGGATCGTCCCTTCTGTTATTATTTTTTTTACAATGGCCTTTACATCGGTTGTGCCGAAAACCTTTTTCAGGCTCTCCTCGCTCTTCGCCTCGCCCTTGTTCGCGTCCTTGAACACGGAGTCGATTAGCATCAAATCGCCAAAATCCACTTCCTTGCCGTGCTTCATGTCCATTGCGAGGTGCGGGTCTACGAGTATCTCGAACTTCTCGCCCGCATGCTCGAGGCGCGCTATTACGGCATCCTCTGTCCTTACCATTTAAAGGTCATGTCCCCTGAAATCAAGTTTTTGATATTCACTGCTTTTTGATGTCTACTCTTTCTTGCTGTTCGCAAAGTAGCCCTTCAATTCTTCCTGAGAAACCGGGGTGAACTTCCGGGCCGAGTCAACGTAAGTGAACTGCAGTCTTTTTACCTCGAGCTTCTCCTTCTCGTCAAGGCCGTATTCGAGCGCCTTGAGCAGCAGCTTTGCGGCTGCCTCCCTTGACATGTTCTCCTTCCACTCCTTCTCGAAGTAGTCCATGGCCTTGTTCTTGTTCCTGCCTATCGCAATTGCCTGGTACTCCGCGAGCGCGCCGGAAGGCTCTGTCTCGAAAAGCCTCTTTCCCGTGCCGTCCACTCCGCCGATTATGAATGAAATGCCAAAAGGCCTCATGCCGCCATACTGCGTGAAAATCTGCATCAGGTTCGAGACTTCCTTGACAAGGCTCTCGACCTGCACTGGCTCTTCGTAATACATGCGGTTCTCCTGTGACTTCTGCCTCGCGATACCCACAAGCCTTCTTGCATCGCCCACAAGGCCTGCTGAAACAGCGACAATGTGCTCATCTATCGGGAAAATCTTTTCCACAGAATCAGGGAGCAAAAGCCTGCTTGTAATCTTCTTGTCAGCGCCGAAAAGAACGCCGTCAGCGTACTTGCACGCAACACCCATCGTGCCCTGCGCGACAATCTTCGAGGCGTATTCAACCTGGTATAGCCTTCCGTCAGGCGAAAACATCGTAGCTGCCCGATCATAGTTGGCCGACTGGTTAGAAACTGGGTACAATTAATCACTCCCTATTTGCCTGTGAATAAATAGTATTTCTAATCAGTAAGTTATATAAAGTCAACTTGCCGCTCTCCTGCATGCAAAGCCGCATGAAAAAGCCAAAAAAACTAAAATGGCCCAAAAGCCCCAGAAGGCCAATACTAATGGGATAGCCATGCTTGCAGGCAAAACCGCCAATGGCCGTTGTTGCGTTTCGCCTTCCGTTTATTTCAGTACTATGGCGCCTTTGCGCCCGGAAAAATCCGCATCAAAAGTCACGAGTTCCGCGCCTGTTTCGAGGGCGGTGCGGTAGACCACTGAATCCGCAAGCGACAATCCCAGCCTTGCCGAATCCTCGGCGCTTTTTTCAAGAATCGGCTCGGAAACATCGACAATGATGCTGTTGTCCTTCATGAAGTCGAGGGACTCTGAAATCCGCTCCGGCTTCTCTTTGCCAAGCAAAAGCCGCTTCTTCACTTCATGGAGCGAAATTGCCGAAGAGAAAAGGGCGCAGTTGTACTTGTTTATCATCTTGGCAATTCTCGGCTCGCCTAAAAGGAAATACATGAGCCATGCGGAGGAGTCAAGCAACCGCCTATATTCGGTCAACCTTATCCCTCAGCCCGTGGAGAATTTCTTTAGCTGTCCACTTCTTGCCGCCGCCGAGCGCGCCGGCCATGGACTTTCGGTGCCGCGTCTCTATGAGGCGGGAAATTGCCTCGTCATAGGATGCTGCATTCGTCCTCTGCATAATCTTCCTCAACCTCATCGCAGTATAACCCTTGACCTGTATCGTGGTAGTTGCCATGAAATCACCAACTTACTATAGCACTATAGAGTTATAAGCATTGGCGGCCCATAGCACAACAATACGTCATTCGACGAAATCTTTTTAAGCGGGTGGACGGCCCGAACAACCTCAAACTTTCTTGCGGATTCTCCGTTGGCGGCCGCTGCCCTTAAAGTATTATATAGCGCCAGCCAATCATAGGTAATGGGTTTTGCAAAAAAGTTCGGGTCAAAGGGGTTTACTGCCCAGCGCCTCACAAGGATAAGGGAAATTGAAAGGGCGCACATGCAGGAAACGGGGTTTAATTCCATAGAAAACAATGCCGGGCATGTTTTCAGGGCAACCAAAGCGTTGTATGCTGATGCCAAAGAAAATCAGGCAACTTACATCTTTCTTGGCCAGGGGATGCGCCCCCTGTTCGAAACAGTAAGGGGACTTA
>CAYJWI010000026.1:0-13079 GCA_964373815.1 uncultured archaeon
TAAATTAACTATTTCAATATCATCTACAGGATAATCTTCACCCATAATTCTCAACCCTTTTACTTGAAGCCCATAATGTACGCTATTTTCCCCGCCTTCTCCATCGTTTTCGGCAGCGAGCCGACCAAAAGCCCGAGCATGTTCCACGACCCGGAAACGAGGTTTTTGCGCCTGCCTTCGGGGATTTCGATTGGGAAGGAGGAACCCGCATAGCTCAGTGTTTTCTCCTCGAGGTTGAGGTTTAGCAGCTCCTCGGAATCCTCTTTTTCCAAAAAATCCTGGAGTGCACGCACATCCCCGGGCGAAGCTGTGGCACAGGGAACCCCGAGCAGCTGGCAGTTTCCGGAAAAGATTTCGGCAAAGCTCTCGCCGACAATCGCCTTTACCCCGAACCGCAAGAGAGCCTGCGGCGCGTGCTCGCGCGAAGAGCCGCATCCGAAATTCCTATTCACTACCAATATGGAAGCGCCCTTGTGCTTGGGAGAATTGAAAGGGTGCTCTGTGGGTTTGCCATCCGCGGAGAAGCGCGCATCGTAAAAAGTGTAATTGCCCATCTTCTCGAAAGTTATTTCCTTAAGAAAGCGCGCGGGGATAATCCTGTCAGTGTCAATGTCATCTCCGCGCAGGGGCATGCCTTTTCCTGCAATTTGTGTTATCTTAGTCATTCCAAATCACCCCAAAAACCCTAAACACGATTTTTCCCAGGACAATACCTTGGCAAACCCTGCAAGGCTTGCTTCGATTCTCCCAAACAACCCATCCACAAAACCCTACAAAGCAGCCCTTACGTCGACCACTTTTCCGTTCACGGCAGCGGCGGCGACCATTGCAGGGCTCATTAGCAAAGTCCTGCCCAATGCCGAGCCCTGCCTGCCCTTGAAGTTCCTGTTCGATGAGGATGCGCAAATCTCCCTTCCCTTGAGCTTGTCCGGGTTCATTGCAAGGCACATAGAGCAGCCGGCAAGCCTCCACTCGAAGCCTGCGCGGGTAAAAATTTTGTCAATGCCTTCCTTTACCGCCTGCGCCCCGACCTGCTGCGAACCTGGGACTACAATCGCCTTTACGTGCGAAGCGACTTTTTTGCCTTCCACGACTTTCGAGGCTTCGCGCAAATCGGAAATGCGGGAATTGGTGCAAGAGCCGATGAAAGCGACATCAATCTTCGTCCCTTCGATTGGCGAACCGGGCTCAAAGCCTGTGTGCTCGAGAGCCTCGAGGGCGGTTTGCCTCTGGGACTGTGGCAAGTCTTTTGGGAAAGGGATGTTCTCTTCAATGCCCACTGCCTGCCCGGGGTTTATGCCCCAGCAAACCATCGGCGAGAGGGAGGAGACATCGAGCCTGAAAACGTCATCGAACTTCGCGTTCGCAGAGGATGCAAGCGATTTCCACCAGGAGAGCGCTTTTTCGAACGCTTCGCCTTTGGGGGCGAATTCGCGGCCATTGATATAATCGAAAGTGGTCTTGTCCGGGTTGACATAGCCTGCGCGCGCGCCGCCTTCTATGCTCATGTTGCAAACGCTCATGCGCTCCTCCATCGACATTTTATCGAAAGCCTCACCCGCATACTCGTAAGCATAGCCAATGCCGCCATTCACGCCGAGCTGCTGGATAATCTTGAGTATTACGTCTTTGGAGTAAACGCCTTTTGCAAGCGAACCTGAAACATCTATCTTCCTAACTTTCGGCTTCGAGAGGCAGAGGCATTGCGAGGCGAGAACGTCGCGCACCTGTGTAGTGCCTATGCCGATTGCGATTGCGCCGAAAGCCCCGTGGGTGCTTGTGTGCGAATCCCCGCAGGCGATCGTCATCCCCGGCTGGGTAAGCCCCAGCTCCGGGCCTATCACGTGCACTATCCCCTGCTTTCCCGAATCCGGGCCGAAAAACCTTATCCCGAATTCGCGCGTGTTCTTTTCTAATTCGGACATCATCTGCTCTGCCATCGAATCAGAAAAAGGCCTCTGCTGGCTTTGCGTGGGGATTATGTGGTCAACGGTTGCAACCGTGCGCTCTGGAAAAGCGACGGAGAGGTTTTGCTCGCGCAGCATCTGGAATGCCTGCGGGCTTGTCACTTCGTGTATCAGGTGAAGGCCTATCAGGAGCTGGGACTCGCCGTTGGGGAGCTTTTGCACCTCGTGCATTTCCCAGACCTTGTTGAAGAGGTTTTCGTGCAAACAACCACCATTAGTATTAATGAATGAAGATATGAAAAAGGTTAAAATATCGCACCCGGCTTTAGGCCCAGGGCTTGAGCTTTATCGGCTTTTCCGCAACATACGCAATGCAGGAAATCTCTACAAGCGCCCAGAGGGGCAGGGCCGTTACCTGCACGGTCTGCCTCGCGGGCTTTGGGTCGTAGGGGAAGTGGGAAGCATAGACCTCGTTTACAGCCTTGAAATCCAAGAGGTCTATTAGGAAGATTTCTGTCTTTACAACGCTCTCAAGGCTCGCCCCGGCCTCTTCAAGGATTGCCGCAATGTTCTTGAGCGCCTGCTCGGTCTGCTCCCTCACCCCCCCTTTCACCATGGCGCCTGTGGCGGGGTCAAGGCCTATCTGTGCCGCAACGAAAAGGAAGTCGCCGGCGGCAATTGCCTGCGAATAAGGGCCAATTGGCTTCGGCGCCTTGCCGGTTTCAATCTTGCGTATCAGTTCCACGGCGTTTCCCTCAAAAAAAAAATCTAGGTTTTTAAACCTATTTCACGTTAGATTGTACAATGAAAACTAATTTTATTTACATAGCATTGATTGCCATCCTCTCCTTAATGCTTTTGAGCGGATGCAGCCAGCAGCAAACGCAGGCACCTGCAGGAAACACTGATGCCAGCGCGAAGCAGCCCGCTCCTGCCAGCACAAATACTGCCCCTCCAAAAGAGCAAAGCATCCCGAATTTGCCGGCTGAACCCGTGGCGGATGAGAACGGGCCGGGGGAAATTGCGGCCCCCGAGGAGCCAGAGCCGGACAGCAGCGCTGGAAGCACAAACCACACAATACTTATTACTGCGCAAGGATTTGAGCCCAGCACGCTCACCATAAAGCATGGGGATATAGTGACATGGATGAACAACGACAGCCCGGTTGCAAGATGGCCAGCGTCGGCGAGCCACCCAACGCATAGGGTTTACCCGGGTTCTGGCATCGAGAAGTGCGGGACATCAGAACAATCCGACATTTTTGATGCTTGCGGCAACATCGTGAAAGGCGGGAGCTTCAGCTTCATTTTCAACGAAAAGGGCAGCTGGGGCTTCCACAACCACTCGAACCCGACTACATTCGGGAAGATTACAGTTGAATGAACGCAGTTGGCCCATACTTTTAACAATCAGATTTAAAACCACTAACCCCCAGTTTTTGTTTCATGCTTGAGGTCTGGGCCTATTCGCTTGGCAGCGTTGCTATAGTGAGCATTATTTCGCTAATCGGAGTGGTTGTTTTTCCCCTTTTCGGGAAGAATGCTAAAAAATCACTCGTGTACATGGTGAGTTTTTCCGCGGGCGCGCTTTTCGGCGATGCCTTCATCCACCTGCTCCCCGAAGCAGTAGGGGAAACTGGCTTTACCACGCACCTCGCGCTCTACCTCGTTTCGGGAATAGTTTTCTCTTTCATAATTGAAAAATTCATAAGGTGGAGGCACTGCCACATACCAACAGACGACCACCACCCCCACCCATTCGCATTCATGAACCTTGTGGGCGATGCCGTGCACAACTTCATTGACGGCATAATAATCGGCGCGAGCTACCTTGCAGGAATCCCCGTCGGAATCGCGACAACGCTTGCCGTGGTGTTCCACGAGATACCACAAGAGATTGGGGATTACGGGGTGCTTCTACATGGGGGATTTACGAGAAAGAAAGCCATTATGCTTAACTTTTTGGTCGCCCTCGCAGCAGTAGCGGGGGCGGTTGTTACCCTATTGCTTAGCTCTTTTGTTTCCGGAATAAATTCTTTCATAATACCTTTTGCCGCAGGTATTTTCATCTACATTGCAGGCTCGGACCTCATCCCAGAACTGCACAAGGAAGTGGAGCTAAAGGAATCCGCAATCCAGCTCATTTGGTTTTTGCTAGGGGTCGGGGTAATGCTCCTGCTCTTGCTATTTGAGTGAAACAAACTTGAAATTAGGCAGCAGTATGGATTTCAAAGAAAAAGTCTGGAAGCTTCTGCGCAAAATCCCGCGCGGCAAAGTCACGACTTATGGGAAAATCGCGCGCGCCCTGAAAAATCCGGCCGCTAGCCGCGCAGTGGGAAATGCCTGCGGCCTCAACCCGCGCGCGCCAAAAGTCCCCTGCCACCGTGTGGTTGCAAGTGATGGAAGGCTAGGCGGATACTCGGGCGGCATAAAGAAGAAAATCCGCCTGCTCGCTGGCGAAGGCGTAAGGGTACGGAGCGGGAAAATAGAGGGTTTTGGGGAAAAGCTTTTCAGGTTCTGAAAATTAAAGTTAAAAACACGTTTCAGGAAACTGGTATTTATGGTTCTCACACAATCGGATTATTCAGTCCTCAAAAAAAGCTCCAGCGCGCCGGGGTTTGAATTGCCGGGGACAGATGGCAACATGCACTCGATTGAAAAGCAGCCCGGCAAAAAAGGCTACCTTGTTGTTTTCATGTGCAACCACTGCCCTTATGTGAAGCCGAAAATGAAATACCTCACGGAGCTCTATTACAAGTACGCACCGAAAGGGCTTGTGATGTTTGGGATAAACAGCAATGACACAAAGGCTTATGGCGAGGACGATTTCGGGCACATGAAGCAGGTTGCAAAGGAAAAGGGATTCAAGTTCGCATACCTTTTCGACGAAACGCAGAACGTGGCCAGAGCTTACGGCGCCGCCTGCACCCCAGACCCTTTCCTTTTCGACTCCGGGTTAAAGCTTGCCTACCACGGAAGAATCGACGATGCGCACATGCAGGAGCACGGGAAAGCGAAAACAAATGAGCTCGAGCAGGCGGTAGGGCAGCTGCTCTCCTATGGAAAAGTGACGGTGAAAGAGGAGCCGTCGATGGGATGCAACGTGAAGTGGAAGCCTTGAATGCGAAGCAAGGCTAAAAATGAGAAAAATAGTTAAAAATCCGACTACTCGAATTGCGAATTTACTTGATGTAACTGCTCCATGGAAGTATTTCCAGCTCTTCCTGTTTTTTCTTAAGGATTGAATCGAGGAACGCTTTTGCAATCTGGAGGTTGGTTATAAGAGGGACATTGTAATCTATCGCCGCGCGGCGCACATCGTACTTTGGGTCCGTTGCAATCTGCCTGAAAGGGTCGGCAACTATTATCGCCAAATCCACTTTTCCCTTCTGGAAAAGCTCGAGCACGTTCGGCTTCTTTTTCTCGTGCAATTTGAAGACCATTTTGCACGCAACCCCGCTCTCTTTGAGGAACTCGGCGGTTGATTCGGTAGCGAAGAGCTCGAAACCTGCTTTTGATAAATCCTGCAGCTCGGCGAGCATCTTCTGCCTGTTGGCATCCCCCGTGAGGGAAACTAGCACGCGTTTTTTTGGAATAGAATACCCCGTGCTTAGAAGCGCTTTGAGGAAAGCGTCCTCGAAAGTTTTCCCTATGCACCCAACCTCCCCGGTCGAGGCCATTTCAACGCCAGAAACAGGGTCGGCCCCTTTGAGGCGCGAGAAGGAGAACTGCGGCGCCTTTACCCCGACATGGCCGAGTTCGAGGAAGGATTTTCCATTGTGCTCGAATTTTTCGCCAAGGATTGCCTTCGAGGCGAGCTCGATGAAGTCGCTGCCTGTGACTTTTGAAACAAAAGGCATGGAGCGCGAGGCTCGCAGGTTGCACTCTATCACCATCACCTCATTGTCCTTTGCTATGAACTGGATGTTGAACGGCCCTGAAATCTTGAGCCGGAGGGCGAGCTTTTCGCCGATTTCGCGCACCTTTCTCACAGTCTCGAGGTAGGTTTTCTGCGGAGGCAAAACCATCGTCGCATCCCCTGAATGAACCCCGGCGTTCTCTACGTGCTCTAGCACAGCGAAAGCCTTTATCTCGCCATTTAGTGCTACGGCATCGAGCTCTATTTCGCGCGCGTTGAGGATGAACTTGCTTATCACTACCGGGAATTCCTTGCTAAGCGAAGTGGCCTCCTCCAAATACCCCGCAAGTTCGGAAGCGTTGAAAGCTACAGCCATTGCCTGGCCGCTCAGAACATACGAAGGCCTCACAAGCACTGGATAGCCCGCTTCGTCCGCAAAATCCTTGGCTTTTTCGAGCGTTGTTAGCTCTTTCCACTTCGGCTGCGGGATTGCGAGCGAATCGCAAAGCGTGCTGAACTTGTGCCTGTCCTCCGCGCTGTCAATGCTCTCCGGCGAAGTCCCCAGCACGGTATAACCCGAATGCCAGAGCTTGAGCGCGAGGTTGTTCGGTATCTGGCCGCCCATTGAAACGACAATTCCGAGGGGCTTTTCCAGATCGTAAATGTCTGCAACGGTTTCAAAGCTCAATTCGTCAAAATAGAGCTTGTCGCACTCGTCATAATCCGTGGAAACGGTTTCGGGGTTGTAGTTTACCATTATGGATTCGTGCCCGCTCTTCCTCATGGCCTTTGCGCAGGAAACGCAGCAGTAATCGAATTCTACACTGCTCCCTATCCTGTAAGCGCCAGAGCCCAGCACTATCGCCGAACTCTTGCCACCGAACGCGATGTCATGGGAAACCGCGTTGTAGGTTAGGTAGAGGTAATTGGTTTTCGCCGGGTACTCGGCAGCAAGTGTATCAATCTGCTTTACGAAAGGCAGTATCCCGAACTCTTTCCTCTTCGCCCTTATTGTGTGCTCGTGCTCGATTCCAATCACCATTGCGATCTGCTTGTCGGAAAAGCCCTGCCCCTTTGCTTTCATTAAAAGTTCCGGCCCGAGCCCATCTATGCCGCGCCTCTCGAGCTCCTTTTTAGTTTCGACTACGTTATTCACCCGCTGCAAAAACCATTTGTCTATCTTGGAAGCCGAGTGGATTTTGTCAATCGGAATGTTTTTCTCGAGCGCCTCGACAATAGCAAAAATCCTTTTATCTGTAGGGTACTTCACTTCCTCGGCGAGCTTTTTGAAATAAACCCTATTGCCCACGAGCCCGTACATGCCTATCTGGAGCATTCTCACGGCTTTCTGCATCGCCTCCTCGAAAGTCTTCCCAATCGCCATCACTTCCCCGACACTTTTCATCTCGGAGCCTATGCGCCTGCTGACGTTCCGAAATTTCTGCAAATCCCAACGTGGTATTTTCACGACGACATAGTCTAGCGCCGGCTCGAAACATGCCTTCGTAACTTTCGTAATCGAGTTCTCGAGCTCGAGCAGACTGTATCCGAGGCCAAGCTTTGCCGCGACAAAAGCAAGAGGGTATCCTGTAGCTTTCGAAGCGAGCGCGGAGCTGCGCGAGAGCCTTGCGTTCACTTCAATTACCCTATACTCCTTGCTTTTCGGGTCGAGGGCGAATTGTATGTTGCACTCCCCGACAACCCCGAGATGCCTTATGACTTTTATCGAAAGCTCGCGGAGCATGTGGTATTCCTCGTTGTCGAGGGTTTGCGAAGGCGCGACCACTATGCTCTCACCAGTATGGATGCCGAGCGGGTCGAAGTTCTCCATGTTGCACACGGTTATGCAGTTGTCAAATGAATCCCGCACCACCTCGTACTCTATTTCCTTCCAGCCATAGAGGCACTCCTCTATTAGCAGCTGCGGAACTGACTTGAGTGCCTTCTCGCCCATTTCCTTTAGCTCCTTCTCGCCCTTCACTATGCCGCTCCCCTTTCCCCCGAGCGCGAATGCAGCACGAACCATAACAGGATAGCCTATTTTTTTTGCGGCTTTCAGAGCCTGCTTTGCGGATGTAACCGCAAATGATTTGGGCACCAAAACCCCAATTTTGCGCAATTCCCTGTTGAAAAGCGCTCGGTCCTCGGTGAGCTCGATGCTGCGCACGGGTGTGCCGATTACTTTCACTGCGTATTTTTTGAAAACGCCTTTCGCGTTCAGCTCAACGCCGCAGTTGAGCGCGGTCTGGCCCCCGAAAGAGAGGGCGATAGCGTCAGGCTTTTCCTTCTTTATCACCTGCTCGACAAAGTAAGGCGTGAGGGGGAGGAAATACACCTCGTCGGCAAAGCCTTTCGAGGTCTGCACTGTCGCGATGTTCGGATTGATGACAACAACCTTGATGCCTTCTTCCTTGAACGCCTTTATCGCCTGCGAACCGGAATAGTCGAATTCGCCCGCCTGGCCTATGGTGAGGGCGCCCGAGCCGAGGAGCAGGACCTTTTTTGGCTTGGTCACTCTTTCACCTTTTTAGGCGGTAAGTTTACTTGCCCGCTTTGGATAAAATTGATACTCTGTTCCAGGCTTCTGTATAGGGTTGAGAAACTATAGAAGGACACGTGCCCCAAGTATTCAGAAAGTCTTTTTTTTTGCTTTGCATCCAAGTTCCCTTTCGTGCTTGCAATGCCCCTTGCAAGCTTTATGATAAGCGAAGCGTGTGCACCCAAATCATTGCCAACTATTAAAGAACCCTTGAGTGTTTCAAGAAACTTTATGGCGATTGCAGGATTTTCCCTTCCATACCTTCTCAGGGCGTACTCGGCAATTTTTCTCGAACTAACCATCATGTTCAATCCCTTTGTTATATTGTGGGCAAAAATATCTGCAATCACTTTGTCTGGAATGGCTCGCCTTGCAAATTCCGTGAGGAGCATTGCCCTTCCTTTTGGATTAACGTTTCCTCTCACTAACTTTCCATTAAAAAAAACATGGGACTTTTTAGAATAGTAAGACGCCCTCTTGACGGCAAATCCCGCAAGTTGTTCGGGGGTTCTCGGCTTTCCGCGGCTCTTCACTTAACCACCTTCACGAACTCGCCGAACACAACAGTTTCGGCTGTTGGGTACGACAGTCCGGTTTCACCGGACTTTGCTTCGCATGACAACAACATCATTTAATCACCTTCACAAATTCGCCGAACAAAAAAGCCGTGTCCCGCGGCCCGGGGTTGGCCTCCGGGTGGAACTGCACGGAGAAAAAAGGCTTTGATTTGTGGCGGATGCCCTCATTCGTGCCATCGTTAGCGTTGCGCATCCACGGCTCCCAGCCTTTCTGCAAAGTGGACTCGTTCACCGCATAGCCGTGGTTTTGCGAAGTTATGAAACATTTCTGCGTTCCGACAATGTAGGCTGGCTGGTTCTGGCCGCGGTGGCCGTACTTGAGCTTGTAGGTGTCGGCGCCCGCGGCGAGCGCGAGCAGCTGGTTTCCGAGGCATACCCCGAAAACGGGAACTTCCTGTTCGAGGGCTTTTTCCAAAGCGGAAATTGTCTCAATGCACATCTTGGGGTCCCCGGGGCCGTTGCTCACGAGCACGCCGTCGAAATCGAATTCACTTTCTTTCGCCATGTAATCGTAATTCCATGGAACCCTTATCACCTGCAAATTGCGCCTTAGAAGCGATGCGATGATGTTGTTTTTCGCGCCGCAATCGACGAGCAAAACTTTTTTCCCTTTTTTGCCGTAAACTATCGGCTTGTGGATGCTCACATCCTCGACAATGTTCTCCTTGTTCGGGTCGTAGAGGCCGATGTCCTTGCCGTCCACTATTATTTTCCCGAGCATTGTCCCTTTTTCGCGCAGGATTTTTGTGAGCGCGCGCACGTCGATGCCTTCAATCGCGGGGATTTTTTCCTCATTGAGCCACTTGCCAAGCGATTTAGAGGCTGTGTAATGCGAATACGCGCCGGAGTAGTAATTTACCACAAGGCCGCGAACCTGTATTTTGTGCGATTCGAAGTTTTTTATCAAGCCCTCCTCGACAATCTTGTCCGGTACCCCGTAATTTCCCACAAGGGGGTAGGTTAGGCAGAGCACCTGGCCAGAATAGCTCGGGTCAGTGAGGCTCTCAGGGTAGCCCACCATTCCTGTGTTGAAGACCACTTCCCCGGAAGTCGAAGAGGGGTAGCCGAAGGAGAACCCCTCAAAGGAGGTTCCGTCCTCTAGCAAAAGCCTTGCCCTGAGCGGCTTCAAGAGAACCACCCAAAGGAGGGCGGATTAAAAGTGATAAAAGTTGGAAAAGTAGTTATGTGAAAAAAATGGACTTGTCGCTGCTTGAACAAAGGCGGCATCTTAAAAAAAAATTTAAGTGCGGGAAACCTTAAAAGGCTTCCTCCGCCGCGGAAAATCTTCACTTTTTGAGCAGAATGCGGTTGAGCATCTTCTCCGTTGCCTTTATCGCCGCGACTATCTGGTCAGAATCAACCCCAATGGTGCGGAACTGCTCGGCCCCCATTTCCCAGGAAATCGTGGTCTCGACTATTGCATCTGTCCTGCCCCCGGGAGGGATTCTCACCTCGTAATCCGTAAGGGAGGGGAGGCGGATGCCCTTCTCCCCCGCCGCCTGCGAGAGGGCGTTCATGAAAGCGTCATAACCGCCGTCACCCTCCGCGGACTTATTGAGCACCGAGCCATCCAATTTTATCGAAAGCGAAGCCCTGGGCCGACCTTTGATTGAGGAATTTATCGTGCACTCGAGTATTTCCGCCTTTTTCTCGAGCGGCGTTTTCAGCACATCCGCGATTATGAAAGGCAGATCATCCTGCGTCACCATTTCCTTCTTGTCGCCGAGGCTCACAATCCTCTCAAGCACGGTTTTTTTCTGCTCGGGCGTCAGCTCGATTTTCGAATCGCGCAGGTTCTGCTCGAGGCTCGCCCTTCCGCTGAGTTTTCCCAGCGCGTACTCCCTCTTTCTCCCGAAGCGCTCCGGCGTGAGCGGGTTTTCGTAAAGGTTCCCCTTCACATCACCGTCCGCGTGAATGCCCGCGGTCTGCGTGAAAACATCCTGCCCCACAACTGGCTTGTTGGAGGCGAGCTTTTTTCCCGAAACCCCTTCAACGAACCTGCTCGCCATCATGAGTGCTTTTTCATCGACTCCGCATTCGAGTCCTGCCTTGTCATTTATTGCGGCGACCGCTTCCGCGAGCGTTGCGTTGCCCGCGCGCTCGCCCAGGCCATTCACTGTGCAGTGGATTCCGCGGATGCCTTCCTTTATTGCGACGAAAGTGTTCGCCGAAGCAAGGCCGTAGTCGTTGTGCGCGTGGAAATCCAGCCTCTCGATTGGGAAAACCCCCACCATCTCCCTCACATACTCCTGCACCTGCAAAGGGTCGAGCACACCGAGAGTGTCTGGGAGCATAAGCCTATCCATCCCGGTTTTTGAAAGCAAATTGGCGAAGGCGAAAACGTAGTCCTTCGAATCCTTCATCCCGTTGCTCCAGTCCTCTAGGTAGACATTCACTTTCATCCCTTTGGAATTCGCGTAGGAAATGACCTTTTCGACATCCGAGTAATGCTCCCCCGGCTTTTTGCGCAGCTGCACTGTGCAGTGCTTGAGCGAGCCCTTTGCGAGCAGATTCACGGACCTGCAACCCGCATCGAATGCCCAATCAATGCTTTTGGAATCCGCGAAAGCGAGAACCTCTACCCTGCCAAGCAGGCCTTCGCTTTTGGCCCATTCAGTTATAGATTTCACGGTTTCAAGTTCGCCAGAGCTCACTTTGGCGGATGCGACCTCTATGCGGTCGACCCGGACATCCTTTAGGAGCATTTTGGCGATGGAGAGCTTTTCCTGCCCCGTGAAAGATACCCCGCGGGTCTGTTCGCCGTCGCGCAGCGTTGTGTCCATTATCTGAACGTAGTCGCTCAAACCCGAAAACCCCTTGGAAATTGTCTGTAAGAAGAAGAAACTTCACTTCGGGAGTATTTGTAAATCCCTTCTTTGAGGCATAAAACGATTAGTTTTAGGAAGAATTTAAAAGCCCTCTTTTCAGAGCATTTGGGCCTCTTTTATGCCGCTAAAGTGCCTATCGCCTGTAAGGGCCCTTGCCCCAAGCCCTCGTGCAGTAACAAGGATTATTGAATCAGCAAGGCCGAAATCCTTCGTTTTCTTCCTGAGTTCTTCCTTGAGAGGGCCAGCTTCTTTTGCGACTTCTGGGGTTACAAGCTCGATTTTTGAAAGGGCAAGCATTTGCTTGTAGGCGGCCTCGACATCCGCGTTCTCCTTTTTTGCCTTGCCGCATACTTCGGCGATGGTTATTGCGGAAGTGAAAACCTCGTTGCCCCTGTTTTCCAGGATTTGTTTCACTTTCGTGCCTTTTTCGCTCGCAATGAAGTACTCTATCCACGCATATGAGTCAAGCACATATTTAGTCATGGGATTCCAGCTCGTCCTTTTCCGTGAAGGGCTTCATGCCCCGGAATATCCCAAAGCCGCCACGGAGCTTGTCCACTTCTATCTCAACAGGCTCGTCTTCGCGCAGGCCTTTGGCTTTCACAAAATCGGCTGGGAGCCTCACCATCAGTGAGCCCCCGACTTTTTTCGTCATAGTGATAACTTTCACAATCAACACCCAGTTATATCTTATTATATGCCATGTTATATTTAAATTTGCTGGTTAGGTTTTATCCAAACCCTTCAAGGTTTTTCCGCTATTATTCTGTATATTGGAGATCCAAGTTTCATTTCTGCAATTGCCTGCGGGGAACCGGAACTCTCAACCCCTTTTTTGCTGACCTGGCGCACGTCCACCTTGAACCCTGCGGCATGGATAACCGGCCCCAAAACCAGCGCCTCCAGCACTGAGCCCAAAATTATAAATTGCCCACCCGGAACAAGCGCCCTTTTCACGCTTTTCAAATAATCCAGCAATTTTGTTAATTGTAATTTAGCACTTGCTTTTGCGGATAATTTTTTGGCGCCTTTAGTGACGGATTTTTCATTCGCCTTTATCACATACCCTAGGTTAAAATAATCAGTAATTATTTCCACGGAATTGGGCCTTAACAGTTTAAGGGAAGCTACTGGATGCCCCTGTTCAAATGCCATGTTCCTCGGAACCTTGTAATTTGGCCCTTGCATAGGTTCAACAGCGATTACAATGCCCGATTGCTTTTTTTTCAGAAGTTTTCTTGCAAATTCTACGGCGTGCCCTTTTCTCCATCCTGAGCCAGCGTCGAATAGTTTTATTGGGTGCATTGACCTTGCTGCCATCCGTATGTTCATTGAAGCCCAAAACATAATGTAATTATTGATATATTTA
>CAYJWI010000027.1:0-11917 GCA_964373815.1 uncultured archaeon
TACAAAAATATATAAAAATGTATACTGATGCATTTTCCGGGCAGAATACAAAAGGTATGCTTGGGCTTTTGCACAGTTCAATAATATATAAACCTTTTCGTATGAAAAACCCAATAAATTTCACGGTAAAGTTAGCGTTTGGCTTTATGTCTGTTAACTTTAATTTGTCTGGCCATCATCTCTCATAAACATTGTCGTGGTGGTCGAAGTCAGTGAATAGTATGTGCCTATTTTTCCTGTCGACCTTGAACGTGAGCACGAAGCTCTTGTCAATGTGAACGCGCTTCTGGCCGCTCATTTCATGTCGAAGGTTCTTGAAGTGCTCGATTGTGAACTCGTCCGAGTTGATTATCTGCTTTATCTTCTTGTAGAGTATTTCAGCTCTGTTAGGGTCTTTTCTCCGCAGCTTTTGCACAATGTCCTTTAGCTTGTCGGAAAGCTCATAGTCAAACGGCATTAAATTCACTTTCCGAAAAGTTCATCCAGTTGTTTGGTGCTCATGCTCCGCAAACCGTGTTTTTTGTAATGCTCTTCCTCGATTTTGAGAATCTTCTTGATGTAGGAGTCCTTTACTTTAAGTTCCACCTCTTCTGGCCCGTAAATTTCAATAAATTTGTTCAAGGCCTCGCTCTTGTCCTTGAGGCCATGCTTGGCCTTGACAACACCCAGAACCCTGTTGCTGTAATCCGAAAGTATTACCCTTGCATCGACCATGTATGCACCTCGTATGCATATGGTATGCATTCCTATTAAAAAGGCTTTCCGACAGGCTAACCGCCAGGTTGGTTACAGAATACAAAAGGTATGCCAGGGCTTTTGCACAGTTCAATAATATATAAACCCTTTCCCTATAAGTTATTGCTTAGTGGTTTGATGAAGTTTAACACTATAAGCGGAAGCGACTCTGGGCCAAGCTCTTCTATTGGCATACTGCGCTTCTTTGATGCCGACAGCGGGGGGCCGAAGATAACCCCGGAATTCGTCATCGGCGTAGCTGTGGTCTTTACCGTGGCCGTCGCGCTTTACCATTTCTTCACATAAATCCCGTTTAGCCTAGCCGCTAATTTTCAAGGCGCTTTTATATGAAAAACCGGCAATCCATTGCAAGGAAGAACATCCTGCGCGAAAGCGGGGATGTGAAAGGCCAAGCCATCCGCGGCTATGATTTCAACAAAGGCGTGAATTACCCTGAAATAGTGAAAAGCTTTGCAGCCACAGGCTACCAGGCCACCCACCTTTCAAGGGCGATTGAAATCACGAACCGCATGCTCTCCGAAAAAGCTACCATTTTCCTCGGCTACACTTCGAACATGGTCTCTTCAGGCCTGCGCGACATTTTCCGCTACCTTGTGCAGCACAAGAAAGTGCAGGTAGTGGTCACAACCGCGGGGGGCGTGGAAGAGGACATAATAAAGTGCCTCGGTGATTTCATCCTCGGCGATTTCCGCGCCTCGGGCAAGGATTTGCGCAAGAAGGGCATCAATCGGATTGGGAACATTTTCGTCCCGAATTCGAGGTATGTGCGCTTCGAGCAATTCTTCCAGCCAATCCTCGAGGAACTCTACCAGGGGCAGCTCAAGACAGGAAAGCCGATTGCGGTTTCGGATTTGGTCTGGCGCCTCGGAGAAAAGATAAATGATGAAAGGAGCATATGCTACTGGGCTTGGAAGAACCAGATACGCATCTACTGCCCTGCGCTAACCGACGGCGCTTTGGGCGACAACATTTATTTCTTCAAGTACCAGCGCCCGGATTTTGCTGTTGACATAGCCGAAGACGCGCTCCGCCTTAACGACACAACAATTGACCAGGACAAGACCGGTCTCATGATACTCGGCTCCGGGGTTGTGAAGCATTCCATTTTGAATGCCAACATGTTCCGCAACGGCTGCGATTTCGCGGTCTACATCAACAATGCGCAGGAATTCGACGGCTCAGATGCAGGCGCGCTTCCCGAAGAGGCCGTTTCATGGGGAAAAATCCTCCCAGAGGCGAGCTCGATAAAAGTTTTCGGCGATGCGACGATACTCTTCCCGATTCTTGTGGCGGAGACGTTTGCGAAGAGGTAGTTTGCTTTCAAACTGTCGCCAGAATTTTCTTCGGTGCCGTTTCCTCAATCATCCGCATTTCAAACTTAAGGATGTCCTTTACAAGCGTGCTGTTCCTGTTAAGGGTGTAGAGTTTTGTCCTGCCTATTTGTTTGGTGACTTTGGCAAGGCCAAGCCCCTCGACCTTTGGCCAATGAATGAAAAATGCCCCCTTGCTAATGCCGGAGAGTTCCTGTATTTCCTTCTTGGAATAATCCTCCCAGATGTTGTCTATCAGCACGTCAAGTATCTTTACAAAGGGAGTCCCGCCGAAGAACTTCACTAAATTTGACTCGTCCATACAAAACATACAGTGGTATTAAGTATATAAATTTATACCTGTAAGTATTTCTATATGGACTTGGAATTGATAAAGGCCAAAATCCTTTTCAAGCTCGCGAGGCGCAGGAACTGGGGTGGCTCGCATACAGCTTTTGATAATTTGAAGAAAGGTTTTAAGCCGCATGAGAACGAGTTTGTTGCCAAGGCCGCATCAGAATTGATTAAGGAGAACCTGCTCTTCAAAAAGCCAGCTGGCTATGGTTTGCACGTCTCACTCAACCATGAGCGTGCTAGGGAAATAAAAGAAAGAATAAACAAGTTGCTTGGGGTAAAAATAGACTGATTGCTTATTTTTGTTTTAAGCTGATTGCTAAATTTCTGTAACCGGGTTTTCGCATCCGTACACTTTGAGGTGTATTTCCCTGCGTATTTGCTCAAATTCCTTTGGGGCAAGGATTCCTGGCTGGCTCATTATGCTCATGCGGAGGGGCTTTTGCCCCTCGCTGTACGCCGGCTGTATGTACTCGTACGGGTTTAGCCGAAAGCCCGCGTGCTGGTAAAACTTCATCCTCCTTTTGCCAGCTTTATTTGACAGAGGGTATGTTTCGAGCAGCAGGGTTTTTTTTGCCGATTCAATGAACCCTTTGAGTATTTTCGAGCCAATCCCGAGGCCGCGCATAGATTCCTTGACCGCAAGGTGCTCTATGAAAACGAAGTTCTCGAACTCCCACGCTGCGAGGAGCGCCACGACTTCCCCATCTTTTGATATTGCATAAAATGAATAATTCGGGAGCCTCATGGCCTGTGACTGCTTTTCAGTGGGCCTTTGCTCGTTTTTGGGGATTGACTCTTGGTAAATTTTCCAGGCCTCGACAAGGGGTTTTGAATCGAGGCTGAGTTTTGAGAGTTCCATTTTTTTCACTTTCTAAGTTTTATGTAAAACTCGCGCCCGAGCACCTTTTCCATTTTTCCAGGTGCCTCGACGATTTTCGTGTTCGTGCCCTCCTCTATACCCTTTTTGTATTTTTCCAGGAATGCCTTGTCGCTGGAGTCCATTTCAATTCCAACCCTCTCGCCCGGGCTTAGCTTTGCCTGCTTGCGCAAATCCTGTATTCTCCTGCGAAGCTCCATCAGTTCCCATTCTTCCTTGAGCTCTGCATCTGCGTCCTTGTTGAGGAAAATTTTTCCGCCGGCGAATTCCTTTGAAGCGTAATTCCCTTTAGGCTCCTGCTGCTGCACTGTAAACTTTTTCACATTCACTGCATCAGCAATTATGCTCTGCGTGTTCGCGAACCCGCCTTTCTTCCCGGCGAAGACAAGTTCCTTGAGCGGCCAGCGCAGCCTCAATTGCTCGGCTTCGCGGATGTTCAGCACTTCCTGTATGAGCTGCTTTGCCTTCTCCATTTCCTCCTCGAGCCTTGAATCAATGTTCTTTTTATCAGCTTCGGGCAGCTCTGTGAGGTGCACTGATTCTTCCTCCCCGTTCCCGTGCATGTAGACGTATTCGCAGATGTGCGGGGTTATCGGGCAAAGAAGCCTGGCGAGGCAGGAGAAGCAGTAGCTGAAAACCGAGGAGAGCCTTTGCTTGTCGCTCTTTGCCCTCTCCCGCACCATCTTGATGTATGTCCTGCTGAATTCCTCGAGCACGAAGTATTCAATTAGCATCGCTGCCTTCGAGTAATTGTACGAATTGTAGTTCTCCGTCACTTCTTTTACAAGCGAGTTGAGCTTGCTTATTATCCACCGATCCTCCGCTTCGAGGCTTTTGGTGCTTATTTTGTCTTTCTTGAAGTCTATGTCGAGGTATGTGAAGCCGTAGTTGAAGCTGTTCCATAGCGTGTTGAAGAAGCGCGCGATGTCCTTGAACTCTTCCCAGTCGAAGAGCATGTCCTCGCCGCTGAATTCCTTTGTGAGGTAGAAGCGCAGGTAGTCGCGGTTGTACTTCTGTATCACTTCCTGCGGCGAAACGATGTTGCCGGAGCTTTTAGACATTTTTGTCTTGCTAATGTCAAGCACCAGGCCGTGCATTGCAATCGCCTTGAACGGCTTGTCATCAAAGCAGATTGTGCTCGTGATGAGCTGCGAGTTCCACCATCCGCGTATCTGGTCCTTGCCCTCGATGTTAATGTCTGCGGGCCAGTATTTGTTGAATTTTTCCTTGCTTGAAGGATAGCCGATAGAGCCCCAGCTCGTAACCCCTGAATCGAACCAGACATCGAGAACTTCGCTCACCCTCCTGAAAGTCCCTGCGCACTTGCACTTCCACTGCGCCTTGTCTATCCATGGCTTGTGCAAATCCTCTATTTTGCCCTTGTAAAACTTGCCGAGTTCTTTTGCCGAGCCGACGACAACCTTGCTCTCGCATCCTGAACAAATCCATATCGGCAGCGGTGTTCCCCAGTACCTCTGCCTCGAAACCGGCCAGTCGCCGAGGCTCTCGAGCCAGTTGCGGAACCTGTCCTTTCCCCATTCTGGGTGCCATTCCACTTCCTCATTTAGCTTTAGCATCCTCTCGCGTATTGCAGTCACTTTGAAAAACCACTGCGAGGTCGAAACCATCAGCAGGGGGCTTTTGCATCTCCAGCAGACAGGGTAATCATGCGTGTAATCATGCTTGTAAACCAGGCTTCCCATTTCCTCGAGGTCCTCTATTATTTCTGCATCCACAATCCTTGCCTTTTTCCCGGCATACTTCCCCGCTCCCTTTTCAAGTATCCCGTCAATCCCCACAATGCTAACAACCGGAAGGCCAGCCTTTGTTCCTGCATCGAAGTCCTCCTTTCCGCAGCCGGGCGCCGTGTGCACAAGCCCTGTGCCGTCCTCGAGGTTGACGTACCTATCGTTTAGAATCACGCGGTAAGCCTTCTCGAGTTTTGGGAGGGAGAGGTTTTTTGCGAGCGGGGATTCGTACTCAACTCCCTCGAGCTGCTTTCCTTTCAGTTCTTTTTTTACCGTGTACCCAGCTTCAACAGCGTCCATGAGTTTTTGCAGCCTCTCTTTTGCGACAATCCAAGTTTCCCCCCCGACTTCAGCCTCGGCATAGTCATACTTGGGGTGAACCATAACTCCCGTGTTGCTCGGAAGGGTCCAGGGGGTGGTTGTCCATATTATGAGGTGCTTGTTCTCGCTTCCCCTCACCTTGAATTTTACGTAAATGGATTTGTCAGTCTGCTTTACATACTCTATTTCATTGTAGGCAACCGCGGTTTCACAGTGCGGGCACACGTGCACTGGGTATTTTCCCATGTAGAGCAGGCCTTTCTCTTCGGCGTTCTTGAATGTCCACCAGATTGCCTCGATGTACTCATTGTTGAGAGTGAGGTATGGGTTCTGCCAGTCCATCCACACCCCGAGGTTGTCGAACTCGCTGTTCATTATCCCTATGTATTCGGTCGCGAACTTGCGGCATTCCTTGACGAACTTGTCCACCCCGTATTTTTCTATCTCTGATTTTGCCATGAAGTTGAGCTTTTTCTCGACCTTGTTTTCTATCGGAAGGCCGTGCGTGTCATAGCCTGGCTGGTCCAGAACGGAGTAGCCCTGCATCCTCTTCTGCCTGATCGTTATGTCTTTTACTATTTTGTTGAGCGCCGTGCCCATGTGGATGTTTCCGGAGGCATAGGGCGGGCCGTCCATCATGAAAAAGCCCTTGCCTTTAGGGTTGCGTTTGCGCGCCTTTTCCGCTATTTTTTTCTCTTTCCAAAAAGAGCGTACCTCTTCCTCTTTTGCAAGGCTGTAGGCTTCGACATTTTTCATAAAATCCAGCTTCAAAGTTTTCCAAGATTTTTTTCGCGAGACTCATCCTCTTTCTTTTTGATAAACCTTTTTCCTTTCTCTTCCAAAGAGAAAGAAAAAGGTTTGGGAGTAGGAGGATTCGAACCTCCGACACTTGGTGTATAAGACCAATGCTCTGACCAGGCTGAGCTATACTCCCACGACGGAGAGGTCCGTCGACGACCTGCCCTATCTTCTCGCCTTTGAGGCTCGATAGGCCCTGCTTCGCACGGCACAATCCTTCGCCTTTCTTGCCCCATCTTTTGCCTTTCGGGTTTGATGGGTCTTTCCCGCTCCTCTCGCGAACGGCTTTAATATTAGGTCTGTTAATTAGGTTTAAAAAGGTAGAGAATTTCGCGCCCTTAGAGTTCCTTCATGCTGATGTTGTTTGCGGTGTTTATTTCAAAGCCTGCGCTGGTTTGGGCTATTTTGCCGTACTTGCCAGTGCTAAGCCGCAGCGAACTCCTGAAAACTGATGTGTACGCATTCGAGATTTTGTAGTATTTGCCCCTTTCAACTTCGGTTATGCTCTCATCCCAGAGCGAGAGGAAAATGCACCCTGTTTCATCTCCCACCAGAGCGTCGCAGACATTGTGGAACATGCTGTCGGATGGCAGCACCACCTGCCGCGGCTCGGTTTTCTCCTCGACTTTTACCACTATTTCCACTTTCTTCTGGCCTGCCTTGAGCTCATTGATTTTCATTAGCAGCACCGTGGCCTATTTTTCCCATCATCGCATCAATCTGCTCGAAAAGCTTTCCCTTTTTGCCGGTGTTCTGGATTTCTATTTCCGCGGCATCGAGGACTTTCCCGAAGCCCTTTGTCTCGACATCCCTCTCATCCCTTGCATAGAACCCGCCCGCGTCCTGCGGGTCTATCCTTGATTTGCGGCCGAACCTGCTCTCTTTTCCCGCCGAAACCTTCACAAGCTTTAGCAAGGGGAATTTTTTCCTGAAATAGTTTATTTCCTCAATCGAGCGCGGGCCTGCGAGCACAATGTTGTCCTTTTCGGAAATTTTTTTGTCGAGGAGCTTTGCCACCGCGTCCATCCCAATTTGTTTCCTTATCATGTCGCCGAGCCTGAGCATTTTTTCCTTCGTCGCCTTCTCGGAGCGCTTTTCTATCATTTCCCTTAGCACGGAGCTGAAGGTGTATTTCGCGTACCCGTATTTTTCGGAAATGTAATCTGCCGCCGTGTCCTTTCCCGCGCGCGCGAGGCCGATCACTATTATCACTGCCATGCGATTATCTGGGCTTGGAGGTTATTAAAAGAATTAGTTTTGCGCTTTTTTAAAAAAGAAAAGAATCCGCCGTTGAATGCTGAGCAACCCCCGTGCGTAGCAGGGTACCCCGTACCCAACCAACCGAGGCTTACCGAAGGTAACCGTTCCCTTCCGAGGAGCAGCTCGGAGTCGGGTGCTCCCCCACCTGAGCAGAGGTTGTCACATATCCATATCGCCCATGCCGCCGCCCATCCCTCCGGGCGGCATTGGGGGGCCTTTGCTCTTGCCAGAGCCTGCTATGATGTCGTCAATTCGCAGGAGCATTTCAGCCACTTCCGAAGCTGAGGTGACTGCCTGCGTCTTGACCTTGAGAGGCTCTGTGACCTTGTTCTTTTTCATGTCGTCGAGCTTGGCCTCGTACACGTTTACGCCTATCCATTTCCCTTCCTTGGTTGCGTGCTTGCTCCTTAGCGCGACTATTGTGTCTATCGGGTCCATGCCTGCAGTTTCGGCAAGGGTTCTTGGTATTGATTCCATCGCTTCAGCGAAGGCCTCCACCGCGAGCTGTTCCCTTCCGCCAACCGTCTTTGCATAGTCGCGCAGCCTGAATGCGACTTCCGATTCGCTAGAGCCCCCGCCGTAGACTATTTTTCCCACCTTTATTGCCGAGGCGACTGCGCCTATTGCGTCCTTTACCGCCCTCTCGGCCTCATCTACCACGTGCTCCGAGCCTCCCCTTACGAGCAGAGAGACGCTCTTGGGGTTTTTGCAGCCTTCGACAAAGACCATGTCATCGCCGGAGATTTTCTTCTCCTGCACTGCCTGTGCCTTTCCGAGGTCTTGCGCTGTGAGATCGTTAACCCTCGAGACGACTTTTGCGCCGGTGGCTTTTGCGAGAGCGTCCATATCGGATTTCTTTACCCTGCGCACCGCCATTATCCCGTCCTTTGCGAGGTAGTGCTGCGCGATGTCATCTATCCCTTTCTGGCAGATGACTACGTTAGCGCCTGCCTTCTTCACTGTATCGACCATCCTGCGCAGTGTTGCCTCCTCGTTGTCGAGGAATGCCTGCAGCTGCTCGGGGTCGGAAATTTGTATCTTTGTGTCGGTTTCGGGGCTCTTGATTTCCATTGCCGCGTCTATCAGCGCAATCTTCGCGCCTTCGACTTTCTTGGGCATTCCGGAGTGCGCTATTTCTTTGTCAATTATTATTCCGTCTATTAGCTGCGAATCCGCGAGGCTTCCGCCCATTTTCTTCTCGATTTTTATGTCATCGAGGTCTATGGCAATTTTCTTATCTTCCTGCACAGCGATCTGCACTATCGCCTTCATCACGAGCTCCGAGAGCTGTTCCTCGCCTTCCGCGCTCTTGCCTGTCATGGAGGTCTTCGCTATCTGCCTTAGCGCTGCCTTGTCGTTTAGGGTTATGTCCTCGCTCATCTGCTCGAAATACTCCCTTGCCTTTTCCGAAGCGAGCCTGTAGCCCTTTATGATCACAGTTGGGTGTATCTCGTCGTTGAGGAGCTTCTCTGCCTTTTCGAGCAGGCTTCCTGCAAGAACTACTACGCTTGTGGTGCCATCGCCGACTTCGGAGTCCTGCGTCTTTGCGACCTCTACCATCATTTTTCCCGCGGGGTGGTCAATGCTCATCTCCTGGAGTATTGTCGCGCCGTCGTTGCTGATTATTACATCTCCCAGGTCATCGACAATCATCTTGTCCATTCCCTTAGGGCCGAGCGTGCTTTTCACGGCGTTCGCGACTGCCTTTGCTATCAGTATGTTTATCCTCTGGGCGTCCATGCCCCTTGTCCTTCTTGCCCCTTCGGGGAGAAAGACCATGTTTTGGTTCATTTCCTGTGCCATTGCGCTACCTCCTAAAAGTGCGTTAAAAAATGGTCTAAATTTCGTGTATATTTATTGCTGGATATAAAGGTATATAAACGCTATTGTTTTTTTGCTGGATATGCGGATTTGGAGCCAGTTGTTTTCGCTGTTGATTCAGGCTTAAATACTGCCTAGGCTTTACTTCTTTGTGCGTAATGGGGCGAGAGGCGCAAGTTCCAATAAGAGGGGTTTCAAGCCAGGGCTAAAGAGGGTCTCTGAAGGGCCTTTCATGCCAGAACACGTCTCGGCTTTAGCCATTGAGTTTGACAACCATGGGATTAGCCCTTTGAGAATCAAGTCCTTTGAAGAAATTCCACCAGAAATACTTCGGGGATTTGCCAGCAGGATTCGTGTGGACCCCACTGCTCCGGGTTTCAAGGGCTTGGTGAAAAAAACCTTTGCACGCATCCACCGCGACAAGGTGCTTTGATTTCCCCGAATTTCAGATAAGCACTTCTTCTTTCGCAAACCGCAGTTTGTGCTTTGCCGTATCCGCGGCATAGCCTATAGGGCAGAGGGCGGTCGGCACAAGGTTTGCCGGAAGAGCGAGGATTTTCGAGTATTCCGCCGCATTGAACCCTTCCATTGGGCATGAATCAAAGCCGAGCGCCTTCGCGCCGTTTAGCGCATTGCCGAGGCAGAGGTATACCTGCCTCTGCGCCCATGTTAGCTTTTCATTTTCCTTCATGTTTTCAACAAAGCCCTTCATCATCCCGAAATAAGTGTCATGGTTGTCCGACTTGCCCGCCCCTTTTGTCTGCGCCTCGAGCCTGTGGTAGAGGCCCATGATGTCAGTGTCGGCGCAGAAAACAAGCAGGTGCGAGCACGTGGTTATCTGCTCCTGCCCGTAGGATGCCTCAAGCAACTTCTTTTTCGTTTCATCGTCAGCGATGACCTTCACTTTCCACGGCTGCAGGTTGAAAGACGAAGGCGCAAGCCTTACCATCTCAAGCAGCTCGTTCAATCTCTCTTCAGGTATCCTCCTTCCGGAAAATTTCTTCACTGCATACCTCTGCTTTACAATCTCGTAGAATTTAATGTCGTTCATGTGATATATTGGATGCCCGATATGTTTTTAAATGCCCACTTTCAAATCCCTTAAGAAGCTTTCGAGTGTTTTGTAAAAGGTGCCCCTGATGGAAAAGAAAAACGACGACTTTTTTCGCCCCGTGCTCCCGATATTTTTCGTAGTGCTCATTGACATGATAGGCTTTGGCATAGTAATCCCGCTGCTCGCCCCCCTTCTCCTCAACGCCGGCCCAGGTTTGCTGCCTGTTTCCTCGAGTTTCCAGGACCGGGTGCTCATGCTCGGTCTCTTGATTTCGACTTTCCCTATAATGCAGTTCTTCAGCTCGCCTTTGCTCGGCGCGCTCTCCGACAAGCACGGTAGAAAAAAGGTTCTGATGTACTCGCTGCTCGGTGCGTTTGCCGGCTACATCATTTTCGCGGTAGGGATAATGCTAAACAACCTCGCACTGCTCTTCATCGGGCGCGCAATCGACGGCTTTATGGGGGGCAACATCACTGTCGCATACTCGGTGCTCGCGGACATAAGCGATGAAAAATCCAAGGCGAGGAACTTCGGCTTCATTGGGATGGCTTTCGGTTTTGGTTTCATAATAGGGCCTTTCATCGGAGGAAAGCTCGCGGATCCATCACTCGTTGGCTGGTTCAATTTTTCAACGCCGTTCCTTTTTGCCGCCCTGCTCGCGCTGCTGAACACCATTCTTGTCAAGTGGAAGTTCAGAGAAACCCTTGCCACAAAAATCGAGAGCAAGATAGACCTCTTCACGGGCGTTAGGAATATCAAGAAGGCTTTTGCGATGCCGAACCTGCGACTTATTTTCATAGTGATTTTCCTGCTCACATTCGGCTTTAGTTTTTTCACGCAGTTCTCGCAGGTATTCATGGTCGAGCGCTTCAGCTTCAACCAGTCGCAGATAGGCGACATTTTCGCATACATCGGTATTTGGATTGCGCTCACGCAGGGCCTTATCATGCGGCCGGTTTCAAAGCACCTAAAGCCCGAGCAGGTGCTAAAGTTTTCAACCCTCGGGCTTGCTGTGACAATCCTCTGGCTTATTTTCATCCACAGCCCTGACATGCTGCTGCTCAATTTCCCGCTCATCGCGATTTTCCAGGGGCTAACTTACCCCAACTACACAGCTATTGTATCAAACCTCGCGGGGAGGGAGTCGCAGGGCGAAATACTCGGCATAAACAGTTCCATCCAGGCGCTCGGCTTTGCCATTCCGCCCATAATTTCCGGGGTAATTGTCTCACTCGGCCTCGTTGTGCCGCTCATCGCTTCCGCGCTCCTGGTTTTCCTCGGATGGCTCGGCTTTGTGCTCTTCTTCAGGCCGATGCGGAAGGAAGTCTTCCACGAAGTCTGAATCTTTGTTAACACCCCCGACATTTCGGGTAAGGGACGAGAGTTGACACAGAGCAAAACTCGGGTGTTACCACGAATTCTTTGAAACGCTTGCTTCTCTCATGTAAATAGAATGTAAATAGTTCGTATTTTATAACTTGCTCCAACGGTCATCGCCGAATTTAGCCGTATGCCAAAGGCCGGTACGAAACTCTGACATTCCTTTTATCTCTTTCTATTCATAATGAAACCATGGCTCGGCAATTAAGGGTGCTGCTTGATACCAGTGTTTATG
>CAYJWI010000028.1:0-11912 GCA_964373815.1 uncultured archaeon
CGGTTGGGGGCAAAGCCTTAAAATATAGTTCAGCAGCATAGGTATGAGTAGGTTCTTTTTTTTGAAGGGGTGATATTGAATGGCTTTCATGGAAAAGCTCATAGGAAAAAGAGAAGAACTGGATATAGAGGAGTTCCTGAACAAACTTGACACGGAGGAGGACAACCCTTACGAGGACGCAGAGGCGTTCGTAAAGCCTGTTTCGCTCCAGTCAGAGAATGATAGGGACATCATAATAGAGGAAGCTAAGAAGGGCAACATAATGCTTGTCAACATTGCAGACCTCTCGAAGAGGAACGCCATAAAGCTCCGCGAGCTTGTAGGCGGCATAAAGGCAGGCATAGAGACCATTGACGGCGACATCGCGAGGATTTCGCAAGAAAGGCTCATTGTCACTCCTAGCAAAGTGAAAATAATAAAACGCAGAGAAGACCAGTGACGTCCGGAAATATTCCTGATTAAGGGGGCGCCACAATACCGTCAAAGAGGAAAAAGCCGCCGGCATGTGCGGCGATTCCTTTTGAGGTTTTTGGTGGACTGAATGTTTCTCGAAAAACCGGCTTTTTCACCGGCCCTAACTCTTGAGGATGCGGAAAAAAAGGTTTCTTCGCTGCTCAAAAAAATGCGCTGGAAAGATTACACTTTTCCATCCCGCATACACAGCCCGAGCGCGACGCACGCGCACGGCACCATTTTTTACGTCCCTTTCTGGTTTTTCTCATACGCCCTCTTCGAGCACACGGGGCAGAAAACAAAGCTCGTTTCAAGGGGGCACGGGTGCCTCAATGCGTTTTCGAGCGAGTTCGACGATGAAATGTCAAAGCTCGTAAAGATCGAGGCTGCGGAAAAGAGCAATGAAATAGATGACAACTCCGCCGCGAAAGTGCTAGATTCGAGGATTTCCGAAGACGAGGCGCGCGGGATAATAACCTTAACACTCGCATCGGAGAGCGGCACTTCGAAGGAAAACGTGATTGTCTCCGGTTTGCAGCTCTTTTTCGTGCCGATTTGGCTAATCGAAGCGCAGGTTGAGGGGGCGAAGTTTTCGCTAAGGGTGAATGCGGTAAATGGCCATGTGATAAACAGCTCCGCGGTCCCGAGGCGCGGCAAGAACTTTGCAGAGCTTACGCACGAAATGCTAGAGGAGCTCTCAGCCCCTAGCGGCTGGCTCGATTACTCCGCAGGTGCGGCCTCGCTTATTTCAGGCAAAATATTTTCCTTGCCTAAAAAGTTTTTCGGCGAAGCGGGGCACAGCCCTTCAGGCAAGCACGGGGCAACACAGGCCCGCCCCAAAACCGAGCAGCACGCAGGGGCGAATGGGGATGCCGGCCATGCTGCTGCAAGTGCGGATGCCGGCCCCCTTTTCCATTTTTTTTCAAACCCTGACCTGCAGATACTTGCGCTGGCAGGGGCAGCAATAATAGTGATCCTTGCAGTCGCTTACTTGTAGCCGCCCTTGCCCCGTGCACTAAAAGGGAGAAGAAAGTTTGCAAAAAGAAATGGCTGGAACAACTATACGTATTCCAATAATTTCTTCTGCTGTATTTTCTCCGGCGGGAAAACAGAGTTTATTTCCTTTTCCACTAGCTCTATCCTCTGCTTGAGGTAGGCGCTCAGATGATGGGTTGCTATAAGCTCTTTTGCAATCGAGAGGTACTTTCGCACAGAGCCCTGCGCTATCGTGAGTATCAGTGCCTCTTCTCCGCAGGATGTGCACTTGCCGGCAAGCGGTACCCTGCGGTATTTCGCGTTGCACTTGCTGCACCTTATGACCTGCCTTGAGAACGAGCGCGCATTGCCTATGATGTCCGGCAAAAAGTGGCTCACAAGAACACGCTCAAGCGCGTCCTTCTTCTCGACCGCCCTGATTTTGCCCTGTATCTTCGCCTGCGCTTTTATTTTCTCCTCCATGGACTTGAACTTGACATAGCTCGAAACCTTCGGCCCGGCATCAAAGCAGCTCGTGTCATGCGTGAAGCCAAAGCCGGTGTATTGGTCCGGCTTCCCGATTTTCTGCTTTATTATTGGTATTGTGCTTATTTCAGGGTCGCTTATGGAAAGGCTTTTCTCGTAGAGTTCTATCCCGTACTCCTTGCAGGTTTCAACCTCGTATACCTCGTCATCTATTTCAGATGGGTTTATGGTGACACTGAACACGAGCGGCGCGTCCATCCTCCCGCCGCGCGAAGAGGGGAGGTAGTGCCTTGAGAAGTTCAGCAGCGCGTCCATCAGGAGCATTATCGAATCCTGGTCCCCGTCAGCGTTCCTCCTTTTCGCGAGATGGAAGTACGGGTGCGCGAAATTCACCTTGCCTTTTGTGTAGCCGATTATCCTCGCCACCACGCCAGCCGATGTGTGCGGCGCGAGCCCGAGGAAAAGCTCGCCTACAAGCTCCTCTTTGGATTTCATTTTATAGCGAGCACTCATGCCGTAGAATTTCTCGAGCTCCTCGTCTATGAACTGCGTGACTTTTATGAAAAAATCCCCCGCGCCTTCGTTTACTATAATGTCTTGGGGGGAAAGTTCGCACAGCTGCTCCGCGCTCAAGAGCTCCCTTCCCTCATGATCCTTTTCATAGCCGAGCTCTTTTGCCTTCTCCACGCTAAGCCCTATTTCCGCTGGCTTGAAGTGCGTGAGGGGAGCGTTGAGGAGCTCGAAGCGTATTGTCGCGTCCCTGAAAATGTGGAGCCCGTGCCTTGCGCGAAGGATGCCCTTCTCTAGCGGCTCTGGTATTTTTTCGGCATTGATGAGCCCTTTTACACCTTTTACAAGTTCCGGAATGGGCACGTTGAGGTTTTTTGCGGCCTCGCAGAGTATGCGCTTCACATCTATTTTCCTCTTGCTAAACGCCACTGTTTCGGCGGCGCAGCTCGTGCACCTCTCCTGCTTTGAATATTTGCCGCACCTTGCGCATTTCCTCACAAGCTCGTTCCTTTTCCCGCTCGCTATCGAATACGGCTGCTCTTCTAGGAGCATTGTATCCGTGTTCAGAAAGTATGCCATTTCCCCCTCGATGCTGCCAAAATTCTCCGCCGCCTTGTTTATCGAGCGCGTGCTCCCTCCCGCTGTTCCTATCGGGAAGAGTGTCATGGGGTCGCCTACCATTTTCCGCGGCTTTGCGGCCTCCGGGCGGCCCATCCTGCAGCCGATGAAAGTCCCCGCCTTGTCCATTATTTTCATGCCGCAAAGCGCTGAGAGCATTTCGAGCACAGGGCCTTTTGCCGGCTCCTCTTCGCTTGCGCCGCCAAAAGTCTTGAAGAATGAATATGCGTATTGCTTGCCCACGGTTATTTTGCCGTTCAAAGGCTTGTGGGGGATGCCGATTTTTTCGAGCAGGCTTTTTGTCTGCGTGCTGTTTTGCAAGAGCAGCTGCTCTAGTTCGCTTCCGCTGAAAACCTTTTCGCACTTCCTCACAGCTTTTACGAGTTCGATTGCCTCTTCTTGCGAGAGTGTGGAGTAATAGTGCAGATACATCGGGTGGAGTGGGATTGCCGTCTGCAATGAGAGTTCGATTGCGGTGTTCTGCTCTACGAGTTCAGGCCTTGCAATGAGCTGTGCGAAATCGAATTCCGGTTCCCCTTCCTGCTCTTGGGCGATTTTTCGCAGCTCAATTTTCCACCACTCCTCGCAATAGCCAGCTGGCATCAGCGGGTGGGCGGTTTTGCGGAAATCGCCGAGCGCGATGAGCATATCTCCCAGAAAAAGTATTTCCTCGACACTATCCATAACAGCGATTGCCTCTGCTGCGGAACTTATTTTGCGAACCTCGCCGCCCACAAGTTTTACTATGGGCCCCTCGATTGTATCTACTGGGAACATTTCCGCGCTTTTTCCGGGCCTCTCCATTTTCATCTGCGTGCCAACAGCTACGAATTCATCGAGAATGTGCATTGTCGCGGGGTGGATGCCTTTTCCCATTATGCAGGTGTTGCGTGCCCTTCCATACCTTAGCCTAAAGCCGCCTTCCGTCGAAGGGTAGGCGAAAATCGGCCTGCCTGCTGCAATCCTTGAGAGGTAATTGTAATTGGGCTTTATGTCCTTCTCCTTTCCGCTGGTGCCCTTGCCGATTTTTATTATGTCCTCTAGCCAGTTCCAGTTGAGGCCGAGCATTTTGGCAAGGCCCATTATCTTCATGGCCTTAAGCCCCACCCCTTCTGATATCACAAGGCACATCCCCCCGCGCACCCGGTTGCTCGGAATCCTTTCAAGGTCCTTGTGGTTTATGACTTCGCGCTCTTCAGTGGGTTCGCCATTGACGCACACGGGGCAGCCCCTCACGATTTTTCTTATTTCATCGTCCTTGAGCTTGTACTGGCGCGTGATTATTTCATCATAAATGCTTATTTCCTCGACATACCTCTCAACCTCGTCCTCGGTCGGCTTGTACCTTTCAAGTCCCATCAGCTCTCTTGCATAATCCCCCAAAATGAGCGGGAAGACAGTTGCGGTCCCTCCAGCGGCCCTTATGGGGCCTGCGAAGTAAATGTCAACGAACCTGCTTCCATCCGGGTTTTTGCTGATTTTCACTTTCGGCACCCCGTCAAGAGGCGCGACGACAACCCCCTCTGTTACAAGCACAAGGCAGGTCTTTACCGCCTGCTCGAGCCTTTTTTCCTGGTCGCTTATGCTCCCGATTTTTTGCTCTATTATTTCCCTAAAGATTGTGAAAATCGCCCTGTTCCTGTTGCCCTTGTACTCTTCGTAGAGCTCCCTGTACCTTTTGCCGACGCCTTTTGGGCCTATGATGTTCTCTGTCCTGTCCGCAAGGTCGAGCGTAGGCGAGCATTCGACTTCAAGGCTCACGTCCTTTCCTTTTGCGCGCGCCTCGAGCGCGATGTTGTACTCTTCTGTGGATTTTTTCTGCAGAAGCTCGAAGTATTTTTTTGTTGCCTTGTCAGCCTTGAGCTCTTCCATTAGGTTCGCCCCCTTCGAGGAAATTGTTTTCAGTGAGCTTTCTTGTCTTCAGGTTGACATCTATTGCAATCCCGGGCGTTGGCATGTGACCTTCTTTTACTTGGTAGTCCGTGCGCTCCTGCCAGCAGCCGGCATTGAGCGCAAGGCAGCCGCGGTACTGCGCGTAGCCTTTTATGTGCATATCGCCCGCGAAATAAAAATCAGGCTCCTCCCGTATCACCATGTAGTCTCGGCTCTCGGGCACGTACGGCTGCGTTAGGCCAAAGCCAGTCGAGAGGTCCCTTTTTTTTAGCAGCTCGACCATCGCCTTCTGCGGCTCTTTGTAGCTCAGGTGCTTTGTTGCCGCAAGCATGTCGTGCATGGAAGCGCCGTGATAAATCATGCCTTTCATGCCTTCGAATTCTATCCAGCTAGGAGAGCCGACAAAATGTATGTTGCCCATCTCCGAGAGCTCTTTTACGTACTCTTTCGGTATCGCCGGCTGCGGGTCTGCCCTTCGCACCGCATCGTGCTGGCCTGGGCACATGAACACCTCTATGTACTCCGGGATTTGCTTTATGAGCCCGGTCAGCTTGTCATACTGCGCGTAAATGTCCTTTATCTCCAATTCATCATACTGGTCTGGGTAAATCCCAACCCCGTCGACATTGTCCCCCGCAATCACGAGGTATTTTATTTTTCCTGCCCTCTCGACTTCTTTATAACCCCCAACATTGCCGTTTAGCCATGCGAGGAATTTCGAGAATTCCTTTTCCATGAAAAGCCTGCTCCCTGCATGGATGTCGGATATGAGGCAGACGCTCAAATCCCTCTGCGCTGTGCGGGGCTGTTTTTGCATAAGGTCTGGCCAGAGGAATGATTTTGCGATAATGACCTCTTCCGAAAATTTCTTGCCCTTTATGCCTATGACATCATCTAGAAGTATTTTCTCCGCTTCCCTGTTCACTTCTGCATCGTCCTTGGAGACTATCGCGATGCATCTTCCTTCAGGGCTGTCCAGTTCGAGCGTCATGTTGCCGTTCTTGCTCACCCATTTCCTCATCACCATGCCTATGATGTCGATTTCGGAATACTTCGGCAGGGTTTGGAGCTTGTCAAATGCCTTGGGGCTGAAGCCTGTCCTGTGCGCGAGCAGGGAGTGCAAAAAAGTGTACTTGTCGCGGAAGTATGACAAAAAATCGCCCATCTTGCCCTTGCTCGAGCTCTTGCCCGTGACTTCGTATTGGGTGAGCACCCTGCAGTCCGCGTCGCAGTCCTTTGCCGCGGCGCCGAAAGAGGATTTTTTTATGACTACTTCCTGCATAACGCCGCCGAGCTTTGATTCGTGCCTTACAAGCCGCTCGCGCACGAGCGCAAGCGAGATTATGGAATCAGTGATGCCCTCAAGGATTTCGCGCCAGTGCTCCTCGTTTTCGAGCAGGCTTATGGCTTGCTTGTCAATTAGCTGTTCTCTCGAGTTGCAGAATTCGACTATTTCCTTCTTTCTCGTCTCTAGAATGGCGGAGGAGTGCAACTTTATCCCTTGTACTTTTCCCTTATCGATTCAAGCTCGGAAATTATTGTCCATATCTCGGTCCTTGTATGCGCTGGCATGTTGATGTCGTTGCTGATGTCCTCCATGAGGTATATCGCGGATGAGAGGTTGACGCTGAGCTCGCTCTCATTCCCGGAAATCTTGATCCTTGCTTCCTCGGTTGCCTTCCTGATGTTTCTCGGCACGCTGTTGTCATCAAGTATGGCATCCATGAGCTCGATTGCGTAATCGACCTGCTCTTTGAGGGTTGCGGTCTTCATAACAATTGCCCACCTTTGGAGTGCAATGCGCCCTTTATGCCCGCCGGAAAATCAGTGCCCATTTATATCAACTCTTCTGCCGCTGATAGTTCAATCAGCTTGAGTATACTAAGCGCCCAAATTTATATAAAGGGCACTAAGGCCGGACTAACAACAGTGAATTATTAAAGCGGCAAAGCCCCTGCCGGGCTATTTCTTGAACAGGCTTTCCCTGTTTGTGCGCAAATCTAGGCCTTTTTCAATCTCTTTTTTCAGCGCTTCCCAGTCGGGAGAGTTTTCGCCCGCGGTTATGGAGCTAAAGCCTTTCACTGCCTTTTGCGCCTTTCCCATCTCTTCCTGCGTTGCGGTATCGGCCTTGTTTATCACCACCAAGAATTTTTTGCCGGGGAAATTTTCCTTCACATGGCCAAGGAGCGTTGCCTGCTCTTCGAGCGTGTGGCCGCAGCCAAGCGTTGGGTCGATTACGAAAATTATCATGTTTGCAAGATGCTTCATCGCAGCAAGCGCCTTCCTCTCGACGCTGTTTAGCTCCTTTCTGTCAAGAAGCCCCGGGGTGTCCAGCGCCTGTATTTTCCTATACCTCAATTCAAAGAACCCGGAGTTTATTTGCTTGGTGGTGAAGGCGTAAGCGGCTATTTTCGCTTTCGAGCCCGTGAGCCTTTTTAGCATCGTGGTTTTGCCGACATTCGGGTAGCCCGCAAGAACTATTGTGGGCGCTTCGATGTCGATTGACGGAAGCTCCTTGAGCTTTTTCGATTCTATCTTGAGTTCCGCCAGGGGGGCATTGAGTTTTTTGATTACCGAGCTCGACCTTCCGAGAAAGGAATTGAGCACCTTGTTGGCTTCCGCAATCGTACCTGAATTGAAGACGTCCCCGGCATACCTAAATCGCAGCTGCTTGATTATTTTTCCAGAAGAATTGACTTTCGCAAGGTTTTGTTTGAGCTTTGAGACATCAATTAGTATCCCAAGAATGTCTAAGTAGAATGCGGGCACGGAATCTATGTCCGGGAACTGCTTTGCGAGCCTGCGGAGCTCCTTTTGCAAGTACTCGCCGAATTCTCGTATCTTCTCCCCATTGAGCAGCTTCACTACCTTTATAGGTGGTATTCCCTGCCTGTTCACGCTCGCCTTGCCCATTTCCTTGAAGGCCTTTTCAAGCAGCTCTTCTCCTGAAGGGAAGTAATTCTGGGCAGGCTTGCCCTCCTCACTTTTTAAATGTTTTTTAGCTTTCTTCATCTGGAATACCCCGTAAATGCAATTATTGGAATTGTGCGGTTTGGCTCAAGAAGGCGTATCTAATGATAACTAGTTTGTATGGTGGCGACTATAAAAAGTATCTGATTGTGCCGGCGCTGTTTTTCATAGCAATGCTTGCGCTCATCTTTATAGCTCCGGGAATAGAGCCGGGAATAGATATAAAGGGCGGCACGAACATAATCGTGAGGGCTGAAAAGCCACTAGACCCGTTGCTGCTCCGCCCGCTTCTCGAAAAACAGTTCTCCTTAACCGAGCTCCAGATAAGCTCCGTTAGCTCTCCTAACAATTACGGCCTTTTCATCCAATTCGCAGAGGAGACCAACATTGCTGGCAGCCAAAAACTCCTCGAAGAGGCAAAATCCGCCCTCAAGCAAAACCCCGCAAACGCGAAATCACTTGCGGCACAGTCAATTTCCCTCTCATCAAAGTTCACGCAAGGCCAGGACATATCCTCGCTCACAGCGGAGCAGTCAGTAGAAGCTGCTGACACAACCTTGAGGCATGCCCAGGAATCTTTCCAGCTAAAGCTCGAGGCCACTATAAGGCAGGCATATGGCCTAGGCGATGACATAAAATTCCAGAAGAGGGAAATAAAGCCCTCGCTCGGGGAGAGCTTTTTTAGCCTCGGCCTCACCGTAACCCTCATAGGCTTCATACTCGTAGTGATAGTGATTTTTGTCTCTTTCAGGGAATTCATCCCCTCGGTTGCGATAATCGCGGCGCTCATATTCGACATCGCGGGCGCATTGGGCGGGATGTCGGTGTTCCGGATTCCGCTCTCGCTTGCAACCATCCCCGCGCTGCTGATGATGATAGGCTACAGCGTTGACACGGACATACTGCTAACAACAAGGGTGCTCAAAAGAAAGGAAGGCCTTCCAGGGGAAAGGGCACATGAGGCAATGATAACCGGCCTCACGATGACATTCGCAACCCTCGCAGCGCTAATAGTTATGATAACGCTCTCCTACCTCGGACAGCTGCAGGTGATATTCGACATCTCCGCTGTCCTGATATTCGGGCTGCTCGCTGACATAATAGCAACTTGGCTCATGAACGCGCCAGTGCTTTTGTGGTATGTTGAATCAAGGGGTGAGAGGAAATGAGAGAAGTTATTACCCACCCGCGTGTGCTGCTCTTATTGGCCTTGCTTTCACTTTCGCTATTTGCCATATTTTTCAATGGCCTTGAGTTCGGCATAGATTTCAAGGGCGGGACCCTGTTCCAGGTGCAGCTCGAGGACAAGGCGGCGCCGGACAAGCTCGAGACAATATCGCTGATAATTTCAGAAAGGCTTGATGCCTTCGGCCTCAAGGATACAAAGGTAATACCGCTCGGCGAGGATTCCATTGCCGCGCAGATAGCCGAGACCGACCCAGCTAAAATAGAGCAGCTAGAGTCGCTTCTCAAGACGCAGGGAAAGTTCGAATCAACAATCAACGGCGAGCTGTTGTTCTCGGGCAGCGACATCCTCAATGTTTCCAAGAACCCTGCAGAAGGCTACGGTGTTTCGCAGGAAAACGGGGCGTTTGGCTGGCAGCTCCCATTCACACTAAACCAGAAGGCCGCCCAGTCTTTCTCGCGCGGGGTTTTCCACAAATGCACCGCAATTGGCTTCCAGAACGCCGGCGGAACAGAGTATGACTGTGAAAAAACATATTTCTTCATTGACAGGCCATCCAATTCCATACTTGTACTCCCCTCATCAGTTTACGCGGAAGACACAGAGCTCCTGCTTGCAGGGAATTCGTTTGAAAACATCCCGCAGGGGACAAAAATCGAGGAAGTCACCACAAATGCCGGAGTCCCTTACATACTAATAGATGAAAACGTTTCCGGCAAAAACGGTGCATTCACATCCGAGCAGCTCTTGAAACTAAAAGGGGCGGCAGCCCTCAAGAACCCGCGCACGATAGTGCACCCTCTCATAAACCCATCCCAGAGAAAGCAGCTAGAATCCCTCGGCTTTCGCATAACTGAAACCGAAAAAAAGGGGCCTTCGGTTCCATGGATGTGGACGGCTGTGGGCGCAAGGCAGGTAATCTCGGTAACCCCCGGCATAGCAAACCTAGCCCCTTACGTTGCCGATGAGAAGAATGCCAAGATATTCTCGCAGCTCGTGATAACCGGCGGGGCCCAGACGCAGGAGGATGCAAAGCGCGAACTAAAGAGCCTCACAGTGCTCCTCGAAACCGGCTCTCTGCCAATTGCGATAAAGAGCATTTCGAAGGAAACCATTTCCCCGCTGCTCGGAAAGGAGTTCCTCAACAGTGTCCTGCTCATAGGAATAATGGGGCTAATAGTTGTTTCGCTTGTAGTGTTTTTGCGCTACCGCAACATGGGGCTGGTGCTCCCGATAATTTTCACGGGGCTTAGCGAAATAGTCCTGATACTTGGTTTTGCCTCGTTCTTCCGCATCAACCTCGACCTTGCGGCAATAGCAGGAGTTCTTGCGGCGATAGGAACCGGGGTTGACCACCAGATAATAATCACGGATGAGCTCATGAAGGGCGGCTCTGTCGCCTCCGGCGAATCAGGGACATACTCCGGGAGGATAAAGAAGGCGTTTTTCATAATCGCGACTGCGGCCGCCACGGCAATTGTCACAATGCTTCCCCTCATTATTTTCAGCTTCGGCTTCGGCAAGCTGCGCGGCTTTGCAATAATCACGGTGCTCGGCGCGCTCATAGGCGTGCTGATTTCGAGGAGGGCGTTCTCGGTGTTCGCGGAATACATTTTCAAGAAATCGGCGCAGAAACAGGCAGCGGCGAATTGATCAGGCGGAGAAAACGGCAAGCTACTTTTTTCTTTGTTGCTTGTCTTTCAGTTCGAGTTTTGTCTCAAGACTCACAAGAACCCTGAAAAGCTCTTGACCCCCGCAACCCTTTTCGTGGCGAAATACCAAACCCCTATCACGAACGCGGTTGTCGCAAACCATGAAACCACGTGCGCGAATTCCGCCTCCGCGAGCCCGAAATCCTTTGCCACCCACACAACGAAAATGAGCCGCAGGTAATTGAGCGCCAGCAGCACTGCAAGCCCTGCCAGAAAGGTGATTATTTTTTCCTTCATTTCGGGCTTTCGCAGGGAAAAAATTATAGCCGCAAGTATTGTCCCGCTCACAAGCCCTGTGCATGATGGCACTATTTCAAGGGCCCCGCCGCGGAGCACTATGAGGTTTCCAAGGCTCTCGAGCCCGAAAATCGAGGCTTGTGTCGATGCGATGAATTCCTGCAGCGGGGCCGCGCCGACCTTCAAAAGCAGGAGTTCCCCCGCCGCAAAGATGAGGGAAAACTTGGCAAGGAATCCAATTTCCTTTGCGTATTTCACCATGGCACCTTTTTGAGCTTGGCCCTGAAGGCTACGTAATTCGAAACCCTGTGCACAACCAGCGTCACTATCACTATTACTGCAATTTCCACCAGTGATGGCAAATAGAGAATGCTGCCAAAGGCTATTCCCCCGGCGACAAAATCGAGCTGGTCAAGGAAGAGGACCTCTTTTCCCTGCCCAAAGCCCATCCTCCTCTTCGCAAAGCTTCCGGCCATGTCGCCTACGATGCTGCCAACCGAGAGCAGGAAGCCGAGCAAGGCATAATTTCCAGAAACAAGTGATGCCTGGCCAGGGGATGCAAAAGAGAGAAGAAGTGATATCATTGTGCCGGCCAAAACGCCAAACACCGCCCCCTTGAATGTTTTCCCGGTGCCGAAGAGCGGTTTGCCGTCAACGAATTTCGCCCCGAAATCTATCGGGGTTTTTCCGCCGAACACCATTGCGCAGCTGTTAGCAAAATACATGGGCGCTAGGTAAAAGACAAGCTTTGCAATAAGCTCCTGCATTCCAAAATGTTTGCTCAACAACTATTTAATGGTTTGCGGAGGGCGGGCGTTTGTGTTGTCCTGATTTAATGTCCTCTCTAGGTTTCATGTTGGGTCATCGTCCTT
>CAYJWI010000029.1:0-11267 GCA_964373815.1 uncultured archaeon
TAAGGTCAGAATCCAAGAAAATTTTCAACCATTTCAAAAACTACCTCGATTATGTCCCGCAAGTAAAGCACTCAACAGTTCGCTTGAAACACCTTGATTTTCCAACCGGATTTAAAATCGGTTTTCTTAGGGGCCTTGTGGATACTGATGGAACCATATGCAAATGCAAAGACAACCGAATAAGGGTGGCATTTACCACGACATCAGAAACTTTGGCAAACCAAACAAAATCGTTGCTTGAAGGGTTTGGTTTTAAGGCGTTTATTACGACGCCAAAAACAAGACGCCTGAATTTAAAAGATTGTCACAGCACCTATCTTTTCAACGGCAGTGTGAAGCCCTTTATACGGCTTGTCGGGCCGTACAAAGCCAGAAAGTTTGGGGCCCTTAGTGTAGAGGCTAACACGCACGCCTGGCAGGCGTGATACGGCGGGTTCGAGTCCCGCAGGGTCCACACCTTTTTCTTTCTCCTGCTGAGGAAGAAAAAGTTGTACCAAAAAGAAAGAGTAAGAAAAACCTGCACTAAAAAGAAAGAGGGCCAAAGAGTACGGAAAAGAAAGAAAAATGCGGGCCAAAAAGAAACGGTGCTAGAACTCCTCTAAACGAGGCTTCATTTTCTTACAGCCTTCCTAGTTCTCCTTTCCGCCATTTTTCTTTCGCGATCTTTAAGCTTGTCTGCAAAGGCTATCGGCCCTTCGCCGGGTTGTATCTTCCTGATTTTTAATTTTTGGGCTGATGTTCGCCCTATGTCAGAGTAATGTTTTGCAGCTGCCGCAAGGTCCCCCCTTAAAAGCGCTTCCCTTTGTTTTAACCCAGATTCCATTACTTGTTTTACCATTGCTCGGTTTTCTTTAGAATATATGGCTGTATTGACCTTTACATTGTAACCTCTGCCTTGTAGCATTTTTTCTAAATTCAACGCATGGGCAGGCCCGACCAAAACGAAAACCTTGCCCTTTGTAGTTGCCTGGTTTATGATATTTTCAGCAAACCTGTCTTCCCTCTTTACATGTGTCATAAGTTGTTTTCCAATTTCTTCAAGGGTCGGCCCCTTGTCTCTGTGCGCTAATACGAAACGCTTTGCCGATTCTGCAAACGCCATAGACTCTATCGGAATAAGTTTCAGGTTCCTTGTTTGCGCGGTTAAAAGCATTTTGAAACTAGGGAGCCGGCTTCCCTCTCTTTGTGCATTCGAATAGCCAAGGGTCGCTAAATCTCGGATGCTTTTTTCCAATGCCTTATCGGACAGTTCAATAAACACTAAAGAGTTCTTCGGAAGCGCTGAAAAATATTGAACGAATTCATGGAACGCGGTAGTGTCTGTTTTATGCAAAAATGGCGCAATCTCTATTTCGGAAGGCTTTTTTTCCATTCAATCCCGCTAAATAAAGCTCTTTGGATGTTTTAATTGTTTGGAGATTAAGCCCTCTGCGGAGCATATTCGTTCATTCAATAATATAGTTTATATAATAGAATTCCCCAATACTATCCGGTTTTTCCAAAGGGGTTTTTGGGCATGGACAGGAAGAAGGTTCTGAAGGATTCTATTGCAAAGCTCATTGAGCTCGGCGTTTCTGATGAGGAAATAGTCGCAAACCTCGGAAGCGTCGGCATTGAGAAGGATGACGCGGCCGAGGCCCTTGCGGAAGCAAAAGGCGAACTCCTGCGCGAACCTGCCCGCAAGAACGAAACAGGGCAGCAGGGTGGGCGCGAAGCGGAAGGGAAATACGCGGATAGCGAAGCCTCCGCCGAGGAAATCGCGGAAGGCCTCACAACGCCCCAGCAAGGGTCCGAGGAAGATATTTCAGCAGAGATTTTGGAAGAGGCGCAACAAAAAGCCCCGGCTTCTCCGAGGCAGCCCAAAAAGGATTATTCCATCCCGCCGCGCAGTGCCCAGGACAACATTTCGGAATTGTGGGAGAAGGGCATACTTTCAACGGTCGATTCCAAGTTAGATGAGATGCGTGCTATAAGGAAAGAATTGGACTCCGTGCTTGACAGCAAGATTTCTGAAAAAGTGAAAAAGGAATCCATAAAGGTCGAAACAGTACTCGAATCCCAGTCGGCGCTTTTCTCCGGGCGCATGGATGCACATTTGCAGGCAAAAGCTTCCGAGATAAGGAAGGTTCTGGAGGCGCGGGCCTCGCACCTTGAGGATTTGCACGAAAAGGTGCAGGAATCCCTGCGCAAAATACAGGGCGAAAAGAAGTTCACTTCCGAGCTGCTAAACAGCGTCAATGAAAAGCTCTCTTCCCTTGAAACCGCAAAAAGCCAGGTAATCTCCGAGGCCAATTCCTCCATAATAACTATAGAATCCAAGTTTGCGGAAATGGCCGATGCCAACGAGAGCTCGCGCAAGGACGCGGAGGAAAAGCTCACGGCTGCATTGAACCTTTCGGCGAAGATTTGCCAGGACATGACAGATGATGCCGCCCAGAAGATAGAGCGCCTCGAACTCGAGAAGAACGAGGAGCTCGATAAAAAAATCGCATCAAAGCTAAAGGACATAGAGGAGATGTCCTCTGCAGTGGACATAGAAAAAATCACACAAACCATTTCACAGATAGACGGCCTAGAAACGCAGCTCAAAGGCAAGCTCCGCAGCCTCGATGAGGAAATAGCCAACGCTTCCGAAAAGGTGGATTCGCGCATTGAGGCGAAATTCAATGAGCTCTCAAAGGCCGCTTCGAAAAAAGCGGCCGAGCAGCTCGAAAACCTAAGGAAAGAATATGCTGCCGGCGTAGATGAGCTTTTTTCGGAAAACCTCGAGGCGTGGGACAGGCAGATTGCGGAGAAGAAGCGTGAGATGGATTTGGTAAAAGACGAGGTGGACCTCGAAAAGCTGCGCGCCACAATGGAATCCCTCGAAGTTTTCAAGCAGCAGTTTTTGACCACGGTGAAGAAAAGCGTGGATGATTACAACAAGTCCAAAAAGGAGCTCTCGATTGCGATGATTTCGCGCGAAAAGGCATTCGACGAGTTCCTGCGCAGGCTCGACTCCAAGGTTGCCGAGCTCTCCGAGCTGAAAAAAGAGCTCTCTTCTGGGGCTTCGCAAAAAAACAAAATATAAGGGAAAAGCGCCAGGCTGGCGTCCATGCATCGTTTGGGCGGTAGGGCATTGGTTAAAATATGTGAAAGTTTTTCTAGTTACCATGCCCTTCAGGCTTACAAAGATAATCGCAACCATAGGCCCCGCCTCCTCTAGCACGGGCACTTTGCGCAGGATGGTCGCAAAAGGCGTTACCGCTTTCAGGATAAATACCGCGCACGGCAGCGCGCCCGAGTACGAGGAAGTGCTAAGGAACGTGCGCTCGATTTCGGGGCAGGTACCGATAATTGTGGACATAAAGGGCCCTGACCTGCGCATAAAATGCAAAACCGATGTCCATGCCAAAAAGGGCGGGGAAATTGAGATAGGTTTTTCCCAGAAGGGTGAAATATTTTTTGACAAGAACTTTTACTCCAAGGCTAAAATAGGCGCAAAGGTTTTTTTCGAGGATGGCAGGTATGCCTCGCGTGTCATAGCGAAGAAATACGGAAGGCTTGTGCTGCGCTTTTTGAACGATGCGGTGCTCAAGAACAACAAGAACGTCAATGTCCCTGGTCTTTCACTGAACCTTCCATGCCTTTCAAAGAAAGATTTGCAGGTCATAAAATGGGTCAAGAGGCGCAAGCTCAAGTTCCTCGCGCTCTCATTTTGCCGCTCCGCCGCGGATGTAAAAAATTTGCGCAAAAAGGCGGGAAAGGACGCCGTCATAATAGCAAAGATAGAGTCAAGGGAAGGGGTGGGCAATTTCGCCTCAATACTTTCTGAAAGCGACGGAATAATGGTCGCGCGCGGGGATCTGGGGGTTGAGATGGGAAGGGAGGCTGTTCCCCTGCTCCAGAAGAGGATGATAAGGGAGTCGATAAACTCTGGCAAGTTCTGCATTGTGGCAACCCAGATGCTCGAATCAATGATAGAGAACCCCTACCCTTCGCGCGCGGAAGTAAACGACATCGCAAACTCCGTGCTCGACGGCGCTGACTGCCTCATGCTCTCCGGCGAAACATCGATTGGCGCAAACCCTCTTGCCGCTGTTGCAGAGATGCGCAAGGCCGCGGATGCGGTGGAGGGCAAGGTGCAGAATTTTGTGCAGATGGGCTTTAACAACAATGTGAGCGATAGCATCACCAAATCCATTTTCCAGCTAAGCAAGTATCTGCGCGTGAACAGGATAGTCGCCCTCACGCGCGGCGGCTACACCGCGAGGATGATTTCGCGCTTCCGCTCCCCCATCCCAATAATTGCATTGTGCTGGAACGAGCTCGCGCTGAACCTGCTCACTTTCTACTTCGGCGTTTTCCCATCCATGCTCTCGCAGAGGCAGAAGAAGTTGTCGCACAACGTGCTTGCCGTGGTCGAATCCATGGGCCTTGTGAAAAAGGGCGATACGCTCATAATCACCGGCAATGTGCACACCGCAAAGGAGAAGCACTCGAACCTAATTGAAGTGCACAAGGTGGAATAGCCGCCCCTCCGCCAAGAAGAAACATTAAAATACTTTCCAGGGAACGAGAATCTTACGATAGCCCATTTGCTAACGGCCCTGTGGTCCAACGGCTAGGATATATCCTTGACATGGATGTGGCGGAGGTTCGACTCCTCCCAGGGCCAGTTTTTCTTATTTCACCAATTCTACGTTTTCAAGACCTTCAAAGGCTTTGTCGCCTGTCAGAAACGCCATCCCCCTGTTTTTTGCCATCGTATAACCGATGCAGTCGATGTATGAAAACTTCCTTTTTTTGTTCAGCAGGCGGAACTCATTCGCTTTTTTGATTGTCTGGTCGTCAATCTCAATTGCCATTCCAAGGAGCTTGTCATACTTCTCGTCTGCAAAAGATTTGTTGTATCCCCTCAAAAGGCCATAATGCAGTTCCATGAGGTTAAACCTGGTTGTTGCACCGACCACTTTTTCATATTTCGCGTAATTTGGGTTGGCATTCATTATTTCGAAAAATGCGTAAGTGTCGAAGAAGTATGATTTTGTCAGTCCCATCCTTTTCTCACCATGTCTTTGAATCTCTGGCCGGACATGATTCTTTTCGGCGCAGAGCCGAATATGTCTGAGAGGTCAACTTCCTTGACTACGTCTATGAAGATAGTGTCTTTTTCCTTGAGCCTCTGGCGCTCGACAAGTTCCTTTGGGAGAATCACCCCCATGGAGTTTCCCCACTTTTTAACTATCACTTCCACAGCCATAATCCCACTAATTAGACCTAGGTATAACTCTTATTTAAACATTTGGTTTAATGCAAATCAACCGCCGGGTAAAAAAGGTTTTTACTCTGAAAGCCCCTTTGTCTGCGCGCAGCTCAGCGCGCTCTCTTTTTTCGCGCCTCTGCTTCCCTTTTGCCCATGCGCTCCATTCCCTTCCTGCTCCACAAGCCTTTCTAGCTGCCTGCATGTCCCGCAGAGCTCCTGTGCTGATGGGTTGCCGCATTTGGCGCACTCCCTGAGCTCCCCGCCTTCGCCGGCAATTGCTGAGAGCATCGGCTTCATTTTCCTGAAAGATGAAAGAATGCCGTACTTTGTCCCCGGCATTGCATCCTCCAGTTCGTTGAGGGTTTTGCGGTAATGGTTCCTCTTCGCCATCCACGAGTACGGGCAGCACTCCTCGCTGTAATGCTCAATCCCATTCAGCGCCGCGTATGCTATTACTTCCTTTTCCGGGGTTTCGTAGAGCGGTTTTATTCTCGGAACCATTTTTCCGCTCCCCTTCATCCCTTCCGCTATTTCGCCGAGGCGCGAGAGCCTTGCAAAATCGCTGCCAAAAAGGCTCATCGCGATGCTCTGCACCTCGTCATCGAGGTTGTGGCCAGTTGCGAGCTTTTGCGCGCCTATTTCGAGCGCCTTTGCGTTGAGCAAATCGCGCCTGAAGACCCCGCAAAAAGAGCAGGTGCTTCCGAGAGATCTGTCCTCGTGGATTTTTTTCATCACATTGCCCATGTCAAAGCCGAAAGCCTGCTCGTACTTCACTATGTGGTATGGGATTTTGTGCTCCGCGCAGTAATTTTTCGCGATTTCAATTGCTTTTTCGCGGTAGCCCGCTATCCCCTCATCAACCATTATCGCCTCAATCTTATTGCTTGTGCCGAAGACTTTGTTTAGCAGGTGCAAGGTCACCATTGAATCCTTCCCCCCTGAAACCCCGACCGCGATTTTTTCGCCATACTTTACAAGCTGGTTTAGGCGCACTGTCTTGCGCACCCGATGCTCGAAGAATTCATTGAAGTGCTCAGCGCAGAGCCTGTGCGGCCCGTAGGGGAGGATTATTTTCGCTTCGGATGCGCACTTGTCGCACCTCGCGCCTTTCACCAAAAGGGCAGTTTGCTGCATGGATTAATTGTTTCCTGGAAGGGGTTTAAAGCGTTGCTTTTGCAAACCCTTAATAACTTCCGCACTATTTCTTTTTCCATGAAGCGTTTTTTCTCCGGGTTGCTTGGCTTATTTAGGAGGAAGGAGAAGCCCAAGCCTGATGCCACTACAAGGAAGCGGGAATTCATGGCAAAATTCAAAGAAGTTGATTCAGGCATAGCCCAGGCGCTCAAAGAGTTTGAGGCCATGAATGCAAGTGTTGCCGCTCCAACCAAGGAGCAGGTTGCCGCATTGAGGGGCAGGCTGGAAAATCTGGGCTCGAGCCTCATGCCATTCATGGCTGAATCTTTTGAAATTGAACGCATTTCCAGCGGGAGAGAAGCGAGAGATCTCAGGGATTACCTGGGATTCGAAGTCAGGCGCATGGGGGTGCTTGCAAGGGAAATTGACTCTAAGCACAGGTCACGAACCCATGACTTGCTGACAGGGCTTAAGGCTTCCGCCTACGAGAAAAAATAGTTTTTCCAGCCGAAGATTACTTTTATATTCCTTCCTTATTAGAATTAATTGCCAATAAAGCCTGTTTTTTTTGGGTTTAAAGTGGTTTTATGAGTTTTACAAAGCAGTTGAGGCGCACGCTCCAGATGGAGTACAAGAGGCACAAGTCCAAGGATTACCCTTTCGCTGCGCTCTTCCGGCAGAGGGTTTTCGGCCAGAGGAACCGCGAAGAGGTGGTCTCAAGGCTCGAGCGCCCCTCGAACCCGCCAAGGGCGCATTCCTTGGGCTACAAGGCCAAGCAGGGCTTTATCGTCGCGCTCGTGCGCATAAGAAAAGGCTCCGGGCTGCACAGAAGGCCAGTGCGCGGAAGAAAGCCCAAGAAGATGGGAGTTAACAAGCTGACGCGCAGGAGCCCGAGGCAGTCGATGGCGGAGAGGAAAGCCGGGGTGCGCTTCCCGAACTGCGAAGTCTTGAACAGCTACTGGTCAGGCGAAGACGGCCAGAACACTTACTTCGAAGTAATACTCGTCGACCGCTCTAGCCCGAGCGTGCTCGCAGACCACGAGAGGCGCTGGATTGCCTCAAAAAAGCACACCCGCAGGGCGGAGAGGGGCCTCACATCCTCAGGGAAGAAGGGCCGCGGCCTGCACAAGGGCAAGGGCCACGAGAAGAACTTCCCGAGCCAGCGCGCGCACAACCGCACGGCGAAGTGAAAGAGGTTTTCTTTCCGTGTTCGGATATTTAGAAACGCCATAAGATTGATTTAAATTCAGTTAAAATTCTATAGTACTATGGTACAGGTTCCGAGCCCTGAGAAGATAATTGAGTTCAATCTTTTGGCGCTTGAGTTGATAAAGGTCAAGAAAGCCGACCGGCCAAAAGTGTTGAGCAAGGCAAAAATAATGCAGGTTCTGGAGGATTGCGCGCAAACCGAAGGGGATGTTTACGAAAAGGCTGCAGTGCTTCTTAAAGGGCTCGTGCAAAAACATCCTTTCGCGAGCGGCAACCGCAGAACCGCATTCATAGCAATGAAATATTTTCTTGAAACAAACGGGGCAAAAATCGCAGTGCAGGATGAACCTATAAACGCAAAAGTCATGCTGGCATAAGGGAAAGCTATTACAACAATGAAGAGATAAGGGAGTGGATAAAAAATGGAAAAATCGGGGAATTCAAAAGATGAAAACAGATACAAAATCGTAGCAGAAGAAATAGAAGAATTCAAGAAGCTCGTTAAAGGGCATGAGAAGCTGCTGAAGGCGATTGGCGAACTTTAAAATCCATTGGCACATTTTATCCAAACTCAAATTTAATAGTTTGGCTAACCCCTAATTGTGCAGAATTAGGTTTTTGTGCAAAGCCGTGGCGGGAATACTTTTAAATATATAGCCGGCTATATATAAGTGTATGTCTACATTGAGCGCAGATGTAACAGCAGAAATGGAAAAATGGATAGACGGCAAGGTGAGGTCCGGCCTCTACAAGAGCAGGAGCGAAGTCATAAGGGAACTCCTAAGGGAAAAGATGGGCCAGAACAAATATCCCAACGCCGCACTTTCGCACAAGGCTCTTGAAAAAATATGGGGCAATGATGAGGACGAAATCTGGAAAACATACATGTGACCCTGAATGAACCAGCTCAGCGTCGCATTGGCAAGGTTTCCCTTCACAAACCAGATTGACTACAAAATAAGGCCGGCATTGATAATTTCGAATGAACGCTTCAACAGGGCGCACACATTCTATTGGACGTGCCCGCTTACGACAAAAACAAGCCTCGAAGAGTTCGAGCTTGAGATGGCCGAAAAAGACTTTTCAGGGGAGCTTAGGGCAAAAAGCTTCGTGAGGATAGACACAATCGCCTCGATGGAAAAGGAGCTGTTCCTCAAGGAGATTGGGGAAGTGACGCCAGAATTCTTCGAGAAAATAAAAAAAGAGATAGCCAAAAACCTGTGAATCTATGGCCAGCGAAATCAAGCTAAAAATCAGCATTGCAGAAATAGAAGAGTTCACAAAACTCGTAAAATGGCGCGAGAAACTGCTCAGGGCAACAGGGGAACTGTAGATGAAAATAATTTCTTGGCATGGCGGGGCAATTTCACAGCAAACTGGAAAATTTTTTCTAGATGCGGTGAGGGGTGCTGAGGGGCCCGTGGTCCTCCCGTTAAGAGATTGGGAAGTCGCAAAGCTTAAGGAAATGGCAAGCAATCCGCAAACCAAACCGGCAAGAGAAATTGCTGTTAGTTTTGACAAACATCCGAAAATCTACAAACTTGGGCTTTTGGCACTCATGGGCGGCAAGGATGTTTCAGCGCTTTTCACTGGCGTGATGATGAAGCGTGGCAGCGAACAATTTAGGGGAAAGGTTGGTGTCGCTTTTCATCATCAAACAAACAGAGAGCAGTCAAAACTTATTCTTGCTGATGCCACTGCTGATTTTGAGGCGGAGCGCATGTTAACTGCATTTGAAAGGCTCAGGAAAAACAAGCCAGCGCTCATAATTGCAGAGGATAACCAAGCAATAGAACTTGGAAGGTTATTTCGAGTGAAAATCACAAAAGCCACGGCACATTCTCCCAGCACAAAAACCATCGTGAGAAGGGTAATGCGCGGATTTCAGAGGGTTGCAAGAAAAAGAATGGGTTAACCTCGATAAACCGGAGCCAGTATAAGTTGCCCCGCGTGAGGTACTTATTTATTCCCTCTTCCACATTACTTCTTTCCATGGGCCTCAACTTAGTCCAGTTCGCAGATTTGCGCAGAATAGATGGCCTTTCGCGCGAGCTAAAGGACACCTCGGTTCTCGTTGCAGCTGATTTTTCAGCCGAAGGGCTCTCGGAGTTCCGCTCCGCAAAGGGGGCTTTTGCGACGAAGTTCTTCTCATGCAAGGTGCTCCCGCGCAAGGAAGGCCCCTCGCTGCAGGCATTCTCAAAGCTCGCGGACTTCATTGCAGTGCGCGGCGGCTCCGTTGAAATGAATTCCTGGGCCGCGAACCAGAAAGGGATAGACATCCTTTTGCAGCCTTTCACTTCGGAAAAGAATTCGCTAGACCTCGCGACAGCAAACCTTCTTGCCGAAAAAAACGTTTACACCTGCTTTCTCTTCAATGAGTTCTTGCAGGCGGAAGGCTTCCGGCTCTCGCAGCTCATAAAGAACGCTTCGCAGTGCCTCAAAATCCTCGGGGCTGCTGGCGCCCGGGTAATGTTTGCAAGCGGCGCGGTGAACGAAGGGCAGATGCGTGCCTCGAAGGACCTTTCCTCTTTCGGCGCAATGCTCGGCATGAAAAAGGAGAACGCGCTCAAGGCAGCGCGCGAAGGCGCGGAAAAATTCCTGGAGAGGGTGCAATGAAAGTCCCTTCTTTGGATGAGTGCGAATCGCTCATGAAAGAGTTCGCTGTTCCGCAGCACATAAGGGCGCACTCGGAGGCCGTGAGAAAAGCCGCAAACTCGATTTGCAAAAGCATTTTGGCAGCGGGCGGGAAAGTAGATGCGGACTGCGTCGACAGGGCAGCCTTGATGCACGATTTCCTGAAAATGCACTGCGTGAAAAACAGCTGCAGGCACGCTCTTGAGGCCGGGAAAATTTTATCGGAGCGCGGCTTTGCCGAATTCGGGGAGATTGTGAGGCTGCACGGCCTTGACGAGGTTTTGCATTTCACCAAAAGCACCCTGCTCGAGGCGAAGGTTGTCTGGTACGCGGACAAGAGGGTGAAACATGACAAAGTGGTTTCGCTAAAGGAGCGCTACGAGTATTTGAAGCAAAAGTACGGCTCGAATGGCGGGCAGGCAATGGGACAAATACTCGCCACTGAAAAGCCCGGCTTTGCGCTCGAGAAGGAACTCTCGCTGCTCGCGAAAAAGAACGAATATTTGGAGGCCTTGCATGCCTGAGAAAAAATCAATGAAGCCGATCAGCCCGACGCTGCGCGGAAAGAAACGCTACGTAAAGTTCAGGCTCATCTGCAGCCAGGCGCTGCAGGAGAAGGGGGTATGGTTTTCTCTCTCGAATACTTTTTCCTCGCTTTTCGGGGGAAAGGGGATTGCGGAGCAGAGGCTCTGGCTCGTGAAATGGTTCCCCGGCAAAAACGAGGGTATTTTGCGTTGCTCTTTGCAAGAAGAGGAGGACGTGAAGGCTGGCATTCTCTTCATTTCGCGCGTCGGCTCGGCGCAGGTAATTCCAACAATCGTGAAGGTTTCTGGCTCTATAAAGAAGCTCAAGTGATTAGAATTTTGGCTCATTTCGGTTTTCGTGCAGCGGCAGCCCCGCTTCCCGTTCTTTTCATTTCCTCTTGCAGCATTTGTTGAAGGTAGTATTGGGCAAGGAGGAATTTATCTCTCTGTTCAGAAGAAGGTTTTGCGCGAAGATTTCCTGCTATGCTTTTTAATGTCGGCTTTGGCAACATGTCTGCATG
>CAYJWI010000030.1:0-10112 GCA_964373815.1 uncultured archaeon
GGGTGCTCCCCCAACCGGAGCAGCGGTTGTGAAAGAGAATTCGGGCCAAGGGTTTCCCTTGGCCAAGTTCCTGCTAAGTTTATGTGAAAAGTCGGGTTAGGCTCACGTGGAAATCAATCCACTCATACATTGCTTGCAAGGTAGTATATAAACATTCCTTTTTCCGGGGCGTTTAAAGCCTTGTTTTTAAATGCGGGGATTAAAGAGGGCTTCTTGCCTTTCAAAATTAACTGTGCGGGATGAAAATACGCTGGATTACTTTATTGGTTCGTATAAACCATACTTTTTATATATTTTTAGTATACTTTACTCTTATGGTGGTTTTTTGGAAACATTGGTGAAAATGACCGGAGTGCCAGAAGATGTCCTGAATATACTTGTGAAGAAAGGCTATTTCAAGACAAAAACCGAGGCAATAAGGGCCGGGATACTAAGGCTTGGCAAGGAGTATAATGTCCTGAAAAGCCTTGAGGGCCCCGAACTCGAGCTTGTCAGCCTTAGGATGATTGAGCAGGAAAATGAAATGAGGCAAAAAGGCCAAAGGCTCCTTAGCGAAGATGAAGTGAAGGAAAAACACGGGCTGAAGTGAAATGAATGGGCTATCCATTAAAATTCCGCCCAGGTTGGGATGAGCACTTTTCACCAACCCAACGGAAGCCCATGCCTTCAGATATGGGTTTGCATGGCCTTCCGTTCCGTTGACGGACTTCATGGCGCCATTGGGAAGCCCACGCCTTTAGGCGTGGGAGGCGTCACACATGGATGGCCCTGCCAAAGAGATGATTTGGAAAAAGATACAGAAACAAAAGGAAGAAACCCAGGCAAGGCACCTCAGGCACGGGATTGAATTTTACGTCTTGGAAATAGGGCAATACCGGGTTGGCCTGAAAATAAATGAAAAGGAAAAAACAAAGGAAATACGCTTTGCAGGCAATCACAAGCAATATGAAAAGTGGTACAAGAAGCTCGCTTGAATCTAAATATAGCAGACCAATAAAGTAATTCGGGTGATTTTTCAGGTCTGCTATCTAGCAAACCATGCAAAATGCCGAAAAACTTTCATGGTTTGCTATAATATTAAAATACCTACAACTGCCTTTGCTCTTATGCAACCCACCCAGAAAATAATCGTCCTCGATTTCGGGAGCCAGTACACGCATCTGCTCGCACGGCGCGTGAGGGAGCTCAAGGTTTTCTCGGAAATAATGGCCCCGACTGTTTCTTCAGATGAGCTAAGGAAAGCTAAAGGGATAATCCTCAGCGGCGGGCCGAAGAGCGTTTACGAAAAGGATGCGGTCGCCTTCAACCCGGAACTCTTCTCGCTCGGCGTGCCAATCCTCGGGCTCTGCTATGGCCAGCAGCTGATAGGCCATGAAATGGGGGGAAAAGTGGTTTCGGGAAAAGTGAAAGAGTACGGAATGGCAAAGCTCACGGCAAGGGATGGCGCCCTGTTCAGGGGCCTCCCGAAAGAATTTACCGTATGGATGAGCCATGGCGACAAGGTCGTAGAGCTCCCTTCAGGCTTCGAGGGAAAAGCTTCGACCTCCGACTGCGAGTTCGCGGCCATTGCGGATGAAAAAAGGAAAATTTACGGCCTGCAGTTCCACCCCGAAGTCTACCACACCGAGAACGGGATAAAAATACTTTCCAATTTCGCGCTCGGCATATGCGGATGCTCCCAGGACTGGACAATGGGAACTTACCTCGAGCAGAAAATTCTTGAAATCCGCAAGGACGTGCAGGGCAAGAACGTTTTCCTCCTGCTAAGCGGAGGCGTGGATTCAACAGTCTGCCTCGCGCTGCTCGGCCGCGCGCTCGGGCCCGAAAGGATACACGCCCTCCATGTCGACACTGGCTTTATGAGGAAGGGCGAGAGCGAACTCGTAAAAAAAGAACTCGAAAAACTCGGCATCAAGGAAGTGCACGTGGTAAAGGCTTCAGGCTTGTTCGGTGAAAAACTGCAGGGGGTAACAGACCCTGAGGAGAAAAGAAACATCATAGGGAAAGTTTTTGTCGACATCGCGCTCGAGGAGCTGGACAACCTCGGCTTTGATTCCGAGACATGGCTCTTGGGCCAGGGCACGATTTACCCTGACACAATCGAAACCGGCGGTACAGAGAACTCGCAGAAAATAAAGACGCACCACAACCGCGCGCCGGTAATAATGCAGATGATTGAGCAAGGCCGGGTCATAGAGCCCCTAAAACAGCTCTACAAGGACGAAGTGCGCGAACTCGGAAAACTCCTCGGCCTTCCGGAAAAGCTCGTCAGCAGGCACCCATTCCCCGGCCCCGGGCTTGCTATAAGGATTCTTTGCAGCGATGGGAAAGAGAAGGCTGGCAAGAAGCTCGAGGGCGAAATAAACTCGCTCTCCCAAAAGCATGGCTTCACCGCCCACCTGCTCCCGATAAAAGCCGTGGGCGTGCAGGGCGACAACAGGACTTATCGCAGCGCCGTTCTGGTTGAAGGGGCGCTCGATTACGCTGCGCTTGAAAACGTTTCCACCGCAATCACGAACAAGTTCAATTCAGTGAACCGCGTAGTGTTTCTTGTCAAGCCCGTAAAAACAACTTCAATAAAACTTGAAAAGGCTTTCCTCTCCGCTGAAAGGGTTGAGAGGCTCAAGGGTGCCGATGCCGCCGCGATGTCGGTGCTCGAAAAAAACGGGCTGCACGGTTCTGTCTGGCAGTTCCCTGTAGTGCTGCTCCCGCTCAATTTCAATTCAAGAGGCGAAGGGATTGTCCTGAGGCCGGTAGAATCAAGGGAAGCGATGACGGCAAAGTTCGCGAGGCTGCCGGAAAAGGCCCTCCACGAAATGGCGGAAAAAGCCCTCAAGGTGGAAGGCGTCGGCGCGGTAATGCTGGACATCACGCACAAGCCGCCGGCGACGATAGAGTGGGAGTAGCCCCTTTCCCAGAATTTAACCTTTTGGTTCAGCTAGTATGAACAAGTTGAACAAATCTTTTTTATTTGCCGGCCGCGCGCTTCTTTCATGCCTGGCATAACCGAACTCCTAAAGCCCTCTTACATAAAAAACGAGTTCGACCACTTCCAGGTAAACAAGGAGCTCGCGAGCGTGATAATGGCTGTCGGCTATCCGCGCAAGATACGCGAAGGCTGGCTCGACTCTCTCATTTCAAGCCAGGGGAACTTTGATATCAGCATGCACATAAAGCCCTCAAACATCGAGGGCATAATTACACAGCTAAACCAGGAGCTCGTAAAGCAGGAATCCGACCTGTTGGCCGCGCAGATGAAGGGAATAGTGAACCCCTCGCTGCGCCTCCAGCACCAGGACACAATGGGGGTTCTTGAGAGATTGCAGAAAGGCGAGGAAAAGCTCTACAACCTCTCGCTCTATATTTGCGCAAGGGCTGGCACCAAAGAAGGGCTAGAAATGCTAACCAGAAAAGTGTGCTCGGAGCTCAACTCGATAATGGTGATACCGAAAATCCCCTTTCTTCGCATGTCAGAAGGCCTCAAATCCGTTTACCCGATACAGGAGGACAGGCTGAGCATTTCAAGGAACATGCCGGGCGATGCGCTCTCCGCATGCTTCCCCTTCACCACTGCTTTTCTCAACATAGATATGGATGGAATACTTTTCGGGGTGAACGCAAACAACAACATCCCGATAATAATCGATCCCTTCAGGCTCCCGAACTACAACGGCCTCATACTCGGGACTTCTGGGGGCGGGAAGAGCGTCGCGGCAAAGCTTTTCATACTGCGCAGCAGGATGTGCGGGGTGAAAACATTCATAATCGACCCGCAGGGCGAGTACACTAGCCTTGCAAAGGAATCCGGCGGAATGGTGGTTGAAATTGGGAGGGGGAGCAGCTTCTCGATAAACCCGTTCGATCTTCTGGGCCTGCCGCTCGGCGAGAAACTCATATCGCTTCTCGAATTCTTTTCAATCCTTTTTGGCGGGCTCGAAAGCGCGAAAAGGTCGTGCCTTGACAAGATTTTGCAAAAAGTCTATTCGCAAAAAGGCTTCAGCCAGTCCAATCCCGCAACATGGAAGAAAAACCCGCCAAGAATGCAGGACCTGTACGCCCAAGTCATGCGCGAAAAAAAGGGCGCAGGCAAGGAAGAGAAACAGGCGCTCGAATACCTCGAATCCGCCCTGCGCATCTGCACAAACGGCGCGTTTTCCTTCCTCAATACGCAGACAAACCTCGACACCACAAGCAGCCTGATTTCTTTCAACATCTCAAGGCTTCCGGAGCAGGTAAAGCCCGCAGTGATGTTTCTGATAATGGATTTCGTGCACAGGAAAATGTATGAGGACAGGGAGAGGAAAGCGCTCGTGATAGACGAGGCGTGGTCGCTTCTAAAGTATGCGGAGCAGTCGCAGCACATATTCGAGCTCATAAAAACCGCAAGGAAATTCGCGCTCTCGATTGTAGTGATTACACAGGAAGCGGAGGATTTGCTCTCTTCGCCCGCGGGAAAGACAATCCTTGCAAACACCGCCTGGAAATTCCTCTCAAGGCAGGAGCCGGCGGTAATAGAGGAGCTTTCGAAAAAATTCCACCTAAATGCCGGGGAGCAGAACTATCTTTTGAGCGCGATGCCGGGCGAGGGCTTGCTCTTTGCGCTAAACGATAGGATTCCGCTCAAGGTGATTTGTTCGGATTCGGAATACGCGCTCATCACGACAAAGCCGGAGGAAGTGAGTAAGGAGTAACTTCTTCTCTTTCTTTTTCGGTAGTGTTTTTCTATGGTCTCTTTTCCGTTAACGTTTTTTCTTTTCTTTTTGGTACAGCTTCCTTGCACCCTTTGGGTGCGAGGCCATGCAAACTCTAGTTTGCCTGGTTTCCTTTTCTTTCCAAGGGGGAAAGAAAATAGTTAGCGTTTTTTCTTTTCTTTTTGGTACAGCTTTTTGCTTTTCTTTCCAAGGGGGAAAGAAAAGAAAAAGGTGTTTGGACTGAGCGGGACTTGCACCCGCCGCCTTCCGAATGCGAATCGGACGCTCTAGCTGTCTGAGCTATCAGCCCTGCAAAGGGTTTGTGCAGGAATAATTCGGATTCGTAAGTCTATATATAGGTTGTTTATGGGTTGCTTGCGGCCTGCCGGGCGCTTAAAGGGGCGAAAAAATCGTGGTCCTACTGCCTGGTTTTGGGCAAGGCGAAGTTCTTAAATCAAGGCTTCGAGAAGGGTTTTTCCGCGGCGGTAGATGAAAAATGCCGCGATGAGCGCGCCGAATCCTGCAATGTAGAGGATTGTCGCCCTTATGCTGTCCCCCGCAAAGTGGTTCCTTATGCCTTCAACAATCGCTGAGAGGAAGAGCCCGCCCAGGAGTATGACTGCGACGTAGATGAAAAACGGCTTGACATACCGGTTCTCTATGACTTGCGATTCCCTGTTCATATGCTTGAATAAATAGCATTAGTTAATATTTAAGCTTTCCCCCCGGTCTTTTTCCAGCACCGTCAGGCTGCCCGAGTAATCCTCGCCCTCGCGCATCTGGTTTTCAAAATATGTCGAGAAGAGCGAAACAAGCTGCCTTGTATTGAGCCTGCTGCTCCGCAGCCCGCAGCGAGAGAGCTTTTCTGTGCACAGCTTTGAGCGCACCTCGAGCTGGTGGAGCGGGTTTCCCTTTTTCATTTTTTGGGTCGGGCCTGACGGAATTATTATGTAGAAAAGCCTGTTCTTTACGGAATTCTTTTCTATGTAGGCACTTATGAAATCCGAGAACGCGGAAAATTGTGCGCGTATCGCATCGTTGTGCAACCTTTCGGCTTTTTTTGCAAGGCCGCCAAGGTAGGGCCCCATTTCGAGACCCGTTGTCCTTAGCACTATCTGTATGGGGAAGTCAAGGGAGTTCAAAAAATCCCGGTAAGCGCAGACAACTGCCTGCTGCTGCGCTGGTGAGAGTATGTGGAAATTTATCGGGAGCACTTCGAGCACTGCTTTTGCCGAATTATTCTTGAGGTAGAGCGCATCGTTCTCTATTTTTTCCACCTCAAGGAACTTGCGCATCTCGCCGCACAAATACCCAGCCTGCTTTGGCTTTGAAAAAAACCCGAAAAGCGCCGAGACGCGCCCCCCAAGCTCGAAGAATGCGAACCCCGCGCCGAAAACGCAGAGAATAATGCCTATCAGTGCTTTCGCTTCTAGCGCAAGCGCGGTCTTGAGAAAAATCACGGATGCGAGAAAAACCGAAAGCCCGAGCCAAACTGCCTGCAGCAGCGAGAGGTTGAAGAGGATTTTTTCCTCGTACTTGAGGTTTTTTGGAATTTCGTAACTCATAAATACCATCTATCACATAAATTGGTTATGTCAGGGGCCAAAGAAAAGGGGTTCAAGATTACTGAAAATTTTTTTGAGCTTCTGCCGCAAGAAAAGGCTGTTTTGAGAGGATTGTATCTTTTTGGTTTAGGGCCTATTAGTTCTCCTAATACATTTGATGCAAAGTTGAGAGCGAATGAAGTGAAGTTTTTAGGTTTGACCAAGAGTGGTCGTCTTTTAGCTTCTTTCGTGTACCGAGCCAATAGCCCAAATTCTTGCACAGTTTTTAATGTGTATGGAAAACCAGACAAACTTTTTACTAAGCGGCATGGGATTTCTCCAGCAACATATCTGCTTGCGGAATTACATTCTAGGGGTTTTGAAAACATTGCGCATTTAGGTTTTTCTCTACAAGGTGAGGTGTGGATGAAGAGACTTTTTTCTCGTGGATATTTCAAAGGTTCGTTACATTCACCACAAATCGCCCAAAAACTATCTAAATTGGCTAAATCAAGAAAAAGATTATAACTTTTCAGATACTTGCCCATTTTTTCACCAAACGCTGAGAATAATCCAAGTGCCCAAGTTCTTCACTTTCCCGCCCTTGTTTGTGTCGATTCCACGAGTGAAGAGATATGGCCAGCAAGCGCGCCGAAGGCAAAGCTTATCGCAGAGCCCTGCGTTGCCGAGAAAGCCGCCTTGATGAGCGCATAAAAGATCAGCGCGGCATTCACGCACGCGATAAGTATAAGCCCGACCGCCGGCAGGTAGGCGCCCCCCTGGCCGCCCGCAAAATCGCTTGCGGCTTTTGTCGAGGCGACAAACAATATCGCATCGATGAACTGCATGAAGAGCGCGGCCCCCAGCAGGTTGAATACCGCCTTCCCCCATTCCCTTAGCGGAGGGATGAAGTAGAGGAAAATCCCGACCGGAAAGAGCATGACGCCTACAAGGAGGAAAACGTATCTCGCGAAAAGTGTTATTGAAAGGCAGAGCAGGCCGAATGCATAAACCGCAAGCAGCATTATGCCAGCGCCGGACAATACCGCGGATGCAAGAATGCTTCTGGAAGCCTCTGCGAAGATGTATCCCGTTGCCGCTTCCGCGGTTTCAAGCACGAGCCGGTAGAGCACGAACGAGACATTGACCCCGATTATAATCATGAACGCGTTCCTGAGCCACTCTTTTGCAACAGCCCGCTTCTCCGCCCCGGAAAATGAAAGGAGGAACATGAGCCCCGCGAAAAGGAAAATGAAAAGGTAGAATGAGGATATGAGCGCTGTGATGTACTGCCACCATGTGTAGAGCGAATCCGGGTCCGGGTTTGCCTTCATCAGGGATTCGGCAAGCCCTAGAAAGGGGTCATTGAAGGACTTTGCCGAATCCCGCATCGAATCCTTGAACAAGCCGAAAAGCTTTACAGGCATTCCGGTAATCGAGCCGTTGATGGTTTCGCCAATCCCTGAAGCATTGCCCGTCACCGCGCTCCCGAGCTCAGAGGCGGATGATTTTACCGCTTTTATGAGGCCGTCGATGTCGATGTTTATGCTTGGGCTGAAAACTATCTGCTTATCGTCGGCTGCTGCCTGTACAAGCGGGGAGAATAAGATAAGTGAAGCCATTAGCAGCGGTATGAATATTTCTGCGCCGGCATTCACCAAAAATCACCTATTATGCCGCCGTGAGATAATTCACCACAAGCGGCGCAACCCAGACAAGCACAAGGCCGACGACCGCATACGATGCCATTGCCTTTGCGCTCTCCCTGTTTTGTATGTTGCTTCCGGAAAGCATGTACATCGCCCCTGCCCCAGTTATGGCTATCACGCCGATTACGGATATTATGGCCTTCATAAGGTCATAGATTTTTGTGAGCGGCGCCGTTATTTCCGAAACGCTCCCCGCCCCGAGGGCAAAGGGCGCGAGGAGCATCATTATTCCGAGTGCGTAAACGATTTTTTTCATGCAAAACCTCCATTGCATTTGTTATTCTAACAAACCACCCCCTCCCCGCGAATAAAAAGTTTTTGTTCAGTTTGTTCAGACAGCCTGAACAAAAACCGCTTAAGGGCTTGCTTTCCATTCCCCAAAAAAAGCGTGGCGGCCAACCCCCAAGTGGGGGCATTTTTGTTGATTGCAGATGGGAAAAAGGATGTATGGGCACTTGGGTTTTTCCTAAGAAGTTTTTCCGGGTTTCTCGATTATCCTTTTCACATACCTTGTCTGCATTACCCTGCGGTAAACGAAAGGCAGGTTCGCCCTCAAAAAAAGCGCCACTTTTTCCCGAATTGTAGGTATTGTTTCAAACCTGTTTTTCTCAACCGCTTCCACAATCAGCCTTGCGACTTCCGAGGCCTCCATCATGCTCTCGAAATGCACCCTGTGCGGATGGCCATCGAATGACTTGTTGTCAAAGAAATGTGTCTTGGTTCCCGTGGGGCAGATGAGGTGCACCCCAACCCCTTTGCGCATGAGCTCTTGGTAGAGGCTCTCGGTGAAAGCCGAAACAGCGAACTTGCTTGCGCAGTAGCCTGAATAGTTGGGGAATGCGAGCTTTCCTGCCATCGAGCTGACGTTCACTATGTGCGAGCCGCCCTGCATTGCGGACAGGAGCTCTTTGGTGAAGTAAACCGTCCCGAAAAAATTTGTCTGCATCATCTCCTCTATTTCCGTAATTTCCTGCTCCTCGAACGGTCTGTAAACGCCGAACCCCGCATTGTTTACAAGGGCATCAATCGTCCCGAACTTCTTTTTGATTTCAGCGCATGTTTTTTTCACCTGGGCGTATTTCCCGACGTCGCATGCGAAAGGAAACGCTTCGCAGTTTTTTTGCCTCAATTCCCCCTGCACCTCCTTGAGATTTTCCAGATTCCTTGCGACCAGTGCAATTTTCGCACCTCTTGCCCCGAATGCGAGTGCCGCTTCCCTGCCTATGCCAGAGCTCGCGCCGGTAATGACTACCGCTTTGCCTGTGAAATCCATGGATGCATAAGCTGGGAAAAGTGTTTTATTGGTTGTGCTCGCCTGTGCTTTCAGGTTATTCATGAAACCGCTGGCCGGCTTTTTCAGATTACTTGCGAAACAAGGTATGCAAGGGGCAGCAGCACGAGCTGGTGTGCGAAGTAAAACAGGAGCGCATTTTTCCCGAAGGCCTGCGTGAGCCCGAAAAGCTTTCCTTGTGCTGCGGGGATTTTGAATTCCCTTTTCCCGTTTTCGTAGAAATGGTTTCCTGCGGCAATCCCTAGCAGCACGCACCCAAACCATGGGATTACCGGGTAGAAGTCTAGTGTCCTGAAAGGGCTTGAGAGCCCTAGCCAGACTAGCTCGGTTATTCCAAAGCCGCGCAAGTTGTAAATCATGGGCGCGAGAATCAGCGCGATGCCTGCAGCAAGGCTTAGCCTTTTTTTGCCCACAAATGGCGTTGCCAAAATTATTGAGACGCCTATCAGGTGCAGTATGCCGAAATAAATCCCCCACCCCGGCACTGCGATGAAAGTTATTGCGCTGACAACAAGCCCAAGGCCGAATACGGTTGCCCCTCGCCTCGCCATCCTCTCCGCAAAATCATCCCTGTTTTTGTTATAACTTATGGTGAGGCCGATACCCACAAGAAACAGGAAAGTGAAACCGATGCTCTTTTGCAGAATCCCCCAAAAGCCAGTGTAAAGCCCAGCAGCAATCACGCCGAAGTACTGCAGGTCCAGGAGGAAATGGTAGAGCGCCATCATTACGCATGCGCTACCGCGCAAAAAATCCAGTTCCCAGAACCTAGGCATGTACTTTAGATGGAGAAAGTTGGCTTTAAGTTATTGTGGTTTACGAGCACCCGCTCGTAGCCCCACAGTCGTCGCATACCGTGCACGCCCCGTTGCGCTTA
>CAYJWI010000031.1:0-2501 GCA_964373815.1 uncultured archaeon
GTTTTGTTGTATCTGAGCCAGAATAGTATGTGTGAGTTTTGCGGTGTATAGTGTGTAGTGTAGTATTCTATGAATTTTTCGTAAGCTGCTTGTGATTTCTCATATGATTCTTGGACTGTGTTTCCTTTGATTAGCGATATTGGCACAAGGTTGGCAGCAATTAGGAAGTGTTCTGCTATTTTGTCTTTTTTTGGAGTGGTTGACCTGTCTTCACTATGCAGTAAAACAAAATCTTGAGTATATCCGATAAATGCCTTTGCCCCGGCTTTGATGCTTCTTGGGCCTAATACGCTTGCTGAGCTGCAAGACAATGAATGTACAATCGCTGATTGCAGAATGCCTTCGTTTTCTCCTGCTTTCACAAGAACTTGTAGATTGTCACCAGTTATGGAGTCCGGGCTGCCGTGCCCGTTAAATGCGATTAGTGCCGGATTGTGCTTTTCAATTCTTTTTTCCAGAGTGTCTCTTGTCACGTTTTCTTTGAGTTCGTGAACTTGCATGTTTCTCGCCCTCGCTTCTTCGCATATGCTGTCCGACCATGCTGACAAGTATGATGTTGCAACGTCAAAATTTGGTTTAGTAACCAGAACGCAATTGGGGTTTGGCAAAAAGGTCACCCCTTGAATTGCCTTAAATTGTCCATATAGACCTTTACGACAAGTTCCCCTAACTTGGTTCCCTCTTCCACTTCCTTTATCAAGTCCCACTTATCAAAAGTGCCTTGTCCGCCTATTGACATCCTTAGTCCCGGCGGCATTGTTTGCAGTCTCGCCAACACTATCTCCTTTTCCTCTTTAGAAAACATTTTTACACCCAAAATTAAATTATCTCTAATTTTAATAATCGTTCCCCGATTATTTTCCCTAACGGCGTTTTACTTTTTATTTCTAAATGACTTCGCGCCCAAGTAAACGCTTCACCGTCTATTACTATTACTGCCAATTTTCTTTCTTCAAGTGGAAGGTTTGCGTATACAAGCATGAATCTTTCGTAATATGAAAGTTTTTTAGAGCCAATAGTGTTGGATTTATTAGTTGAATCTTCTGGGGAGATGACTAAAGAACCATCCTTTAATTCTGCTTTGAGTGAGAGACCTTGGGCCCATTTCAATTCTTTGATATTTTCTTCTGGGATGGTTATACTCCATTTTACATATTCTTTGTTTTTTGTTCTTCGGGATACTTGTTTTTGTAGTTTCATGGACGCCACCTAATTGGGAGTTTTACTATATAAACTTTTAGGTGTCTAAACTGGCCTATATTAGGCATCCAAACTAACTAGGGATATAAACGGTTTAAATCCCCATTCTTTTTCTAGCCATTCATTTATTGCTTCTTCAATTGCCAAACTGACTTTTTAAACAAGCCCTAGTCAAACAAAGCCTGGCCACGGGATCCAAAGCGGAATGTGCAAACCTGGCGCAAAATTCACTGGTCGCTGATGATGGCGACAATGCAGTACCTTGTCGAGGAAGCGCTGTCGAATGAATCCCCGCAGTCCGAGGGGTCAATTGAGAAGGGCGCATTGTCATAACCGTAATCCGAAAGCGAAGCCTGCATTTCGCTCGACCTGTCGCATATCACAAGAAGCCTTGTCTGCTGCGAAAAAGAGCCGTCATAAGTCACGACCCTTCCTGCTTCTCCGGGAATCTTGAAATTGTCGCTGTTGGGGGCGCTCGCGCTCTTGAGCACGCACACCTGCTCTGGCGAGAGTGCCTTTGACTGCTGGGCAATCGTCTTCGCGTTCAGGCTGTCGCCGTTGCTAAAAGTGATGTTGTCAAGTATCTGGGGCAGGCCCGGCTCGTTAATTTTGCTCTTCACGGCATTTGATGCCGCGTTGTTCGGGTTCTGGCTGCCGATGTTTGGGAGTATCTGCAAAGTCTGCAGAAGTATGAGAAGGATTGCGCCAGCCACAACGGCCGCAATGAGCAGTTTGAATACGTCAAAGCCCTGTCCGCGCGAATCCATGTGCAACATGCAAAATCACTAAGTAAAAGGGATAAGTGGTATATAAGGCTTTTTGCGGAGCGTGGGCGGGAAAGCCTTTTGGGCTATAACGGCAACCTGTCAGGTTCCGTCGGCAGTTAAGGGCGCTTGCGGAACAGGCTCTTTGGGAGCCTCTTCGAAGGAAATATCGCACCCCACTTCGCAGCTTGCCGAAGTGTTTGCGCTACACGTTATGAAAACGTTCGTGAGCAGGTTTTCCTTGAAGGCGGCGGAGCCCTCTTCTATGTCAAGCGTGGCTGAATCGGCGCCGGAAAACGTTATGCACTCATTCCCAAGGCCTGCATTCTTCGCAATCCCGGAAGAGGAATACGCATCGCCCCTCTGGAACTGCAAATCCTGCACAACCAGGGTTTCGCCGTTGGGCTGCCTCACGGCATTCTGTATGCCGTCAAAGAAGCGCTGCTTGCTAACGCTAAGCCTTAGCCCATCGAAGTAACTCACCGTGCTGAGGATGATGACGAGCACTGTGAGCGCCATTACCGCGCCAATGAGCAT
>CAYJWI010000031.1:2601-10078 GCA_964373815.1 uncultured archaeon
AACATCGTCACAGCGATGGGCATGAATGTCGCGATGTTGAGCTTTACTAGCAGGTTGTTGTCCTCCTCTATTTTTGTCGTGAAGTAAGTCATTATCATCACGAGTTCTACAATGTAGAGCGCGACAATGAGTATGAACTGCGTCGGCGAAGCTATGTTTGCTATCGCTTCTGGGGAAATGAAGCCCGATGCGCTAAGGCCGGAAAAAGAGCTGCCGGCCGCTGTGCCTTCGAGCGAGGAGAGCGAGGAGCCGAGGTTTGATGAGGCGATTGAGGAAATAGTCACAATCACAACCCTTTGCAATGAGGTGGTTATTCCAAGGACAATCGGGGCTATGAAAAGCGTCATTGTTTTCATTGTGCCTGTGACATCCGAGACAAGCACCTTCAAGGAGTTGTTCACCTTCTCCGCGTTCTGCAGCTGTATTGAAAGCGAAATGAGGGTGCGCGCGGCGACATTCACCCCGAGCTGCACTGAATCGACGAGCATTTTCATAGAGCCTTTTATTATTGTGGAGGGGATCCTTGAAACCGAGCCCGCGACTGGGTCGAACACCGCGCTCTCGAGCGGCATTCCGAGAAGGTTTATGTTGTCGAGGGTTTTGGCGAAAACCGTCCTGGAAATCTTCTGCTCCGGCAAAAATTCAGTCACGTGCTTTATCGCATCCTCGACAGGCTTGTTCTCGCCCATCCTCGATGCGAGCACGTAGAGCGAGTCCTTGAACTCGGATTCCATTTCCTGCACCTCGAGCTGGATTTTCCTCTTGTAAATGCTCGAATAATACAGGAGCACGAAGAGCGCGAGCGCGAGCGTGATGAGGCCGCCGAACACCAATTTGTATGGAGCTATGTCATTTTTGCTCTGCGAAAAGAAGAGCTGGGCTTCCGCGGCGACCTGCTTGCGTGCGCTCTCTGCCGCGAGCTGCGGGTCCTCGGTGTTTCTCAGGGCCTGTGAGAAGAGTTCCTTGTAGCGGCCGCCGGTATCATCTAGCGCAAAGTAGGTGGAGGAGCGCCCGGATTTTAAGAGCGCCTGCTCTGGCGAGAGGTCCGCTGGCACTATCTGCGTATCCTTGCCAGAAGCGGAGGTGGTGTCGAATAGGAATTTGGGCGGTATCCCCTGCGTCGAAACAACGAACGAAACCGAGAGCCCGACAATCGCGATTATTGCGGCGGCAAACCTCACATCGAAAGTGAAGCCGCTGGCCCTCGCCTGCCATGGCCTTGGAAGAGAGGGGTAATCGTCAGGGATAACCGGAGGATCATAGGTTGGGGGCCTGTTCTGGAGCAAATTGTACGCGAAGGCGACCGTGATGCCGGGGATTAGTATGTTGTAGATGAAGAAGAGCACGAATGGGTTTGCAAGCGGCGCGCCGGAAAACGAGCTCCCTACAGGGAGTATTATTATGAGAAGGAGCGGGAGGAGCACCCCTATGTAGAAGAGCATTGTGCTCGGCTGCGAGAGGTCGCGCGCGTACTGCTCCATCTTGTTCTTTATGCTCTCGAGCATCTCGGTCACTGTCTGGTCGAGCAGGGCGTACCTCTTCGCCTCGGTGTTCTCTATCACCGATGCCCTAATCCTCATGAGCGAGCGCTTGAATTCAGAGCTGTATTTCCCCCACTGGTATGCGAGCGCGTCGAGGCCTTCGGAGAGCGAGTTGTAAACGCCTATCTGCACGCTCCACAAAACGTCCTTGAAATCCTTAGCGATTTTCCCCTTCCCGTGCTGCGCCGCGAACTCAACGGCCTTCTCCAGATTCGGCACGAGCTTTATCGACATCACCATGTAGCCGAGGATTTCAGGGACGTATGTGAGCGCCCTTGTCTGCTCCCTCTTCGCCTCGCTTGAAGGGAAGGAATTGAAGTAATTCACAAAGACTACCGCAAGAAGCAGCAGGGGCGCATAGGCGAAAATGTAGGAAGCGAACCCGCCGCCCGAAATGATTGCGAGAAAATCTGCTAGCGGGGAGAAAACTATTGCCGAGCCGGTGAAGAGCGCGAAGGCGAGCGAGAGAATCAGCACGAGGTTCGAGGCTGCGGTGAACTCCTGCGGCGTGAGCCTCCACTTCAGGAAATTCATCGCGTCCCTGTTCGCTTCATTGAATGCGCCGTTTTTCCCAAGCGAAGGCGCGGAGGAGTGGAGCCTCTTGCAGAGCACAACGAACCAATGGTCCGGCTCCTTTACGAGCTTGCGCTCGCCCTCGCCGAAGTCCTCCCCTGAAACGGTTATCTCGCCGTAGAGCTCCCCTATGCTAGGGCCCGTGCCCCTCTGCCTTGGCGGCATCACTTGGGCCTCCCTTTCACCCTTTTGAGCATGGTGTTCCTCATCCAGTTCTTCCACTGGCCCATGACTTCATCGTAATCAACCGCCCCAAATTCCTCGAGCTGCTCCTCTTTCATCAGCATCAGTTTGTTGTTCGCCATCACGGTGTTCTCGGCCTCAAGGAGCTCTGGCATCTTGAACTCATTCTTGAGCGAGACCATGAAGCCCTTGGATTCCGCGTTCAGTTTTATGCTCTTCCAAATCCTGTCAATCGTAAGGCCCGAGACATCGCTCATCCTTGAAAAGAGGTCGCTCTCCTTGAGGTTGTCCTCAATCAGGTAAAGGTCGTCCTTTTTCGCATCGTAGCTCATGAGGTCGAGAAGCCCGCCTTCCTCCGAAGGGTCGTTGCTCCAGTGCTTCTTCACTTCGGTGACCTGCACAACCCTTCGGTACCTATCGAGGCTTCCCTTGAACCTTATCGGCCTTGCGACGACGACAATGTCGGTTGCCTTGAAAGAAGTCGTGGGAACACCGAGGTCATTCACAATCCTGTCCCATACGCTGTAGGCGCTGTCGCCGTGTATGGTGCCCATCACAATGTTGCCCGCGGCGCCGACCCTCATCGCCTCGTAGAGGACTTTGGCTTCCTTGCTCCTCACTTCGCCAATTATAAGCGCGCTGTCGCCCAATCTCAACGCGGTGCGCAGGGCTTCCTCTGGCGCGACTTCGTTGTCGTTCTCGCTGACGCCGATAGGCGAGCGGGTCTTGAGCCTCTGCACATTGAAGCCGATGTTTTTCATGTAATCAACCGGAAGCTCTAGCGTATCCTCCTGCACGATTATCCTCGAGTTCTGCAAAATCTCGAGCATGAGCGCGCTCATAAGAGAGGTTTTTCCCGAGCCCCTGCTGCCGGTGACAAGCATCGTCGCCTGCGAATCCACGAAAAATGAGAGCATCCCAGCTGCTAGCGGGGAGAGGTATTTGACGTCGACGAACTGCGCAAGCGTCCACGGGGTTGTCTTGTGCAGCCTGAAGGCGAAAGCGGTGCCGTCCGGCGAGAGTGGGGGGTTTATTGCAGCGACCCTTGTCTCGAGGTCAGGGAGGTCATAATCCAGCACCGGGTGCGCTTCATCGAACGGCCGCCCTGACATCGCGCGCAGCTTTGAGACAAATGAATCCGCCTCCTCCTGCGTATAAATGACGTTCGTCTCGCACTGGCCGTAATCCGAGTGCACCAGGTAAATCACCTTGTTGCCAATCGGCGCGTCGATGTAAATATCCGTAATCCGCCTATCGGAGAGCAATACCTCTAGAACGCCGTAACCCACGGTGTAGCGGCCGACGACCTGGCTTAGCTCGATTATTTCCTCGTTCGAAACATCGATTTTCTCCTTCTTCGCGATTTCCTTTATCGTGGACTGGTAAATCCTCTCAAAGTACTTCCTGCTCTTTGCGATGTTCGAAAGCGAAGCCCTTCCGGGCTGGTAGGTTGCAACCGTCTCCTTTGTCTTGCTCACGAGAAAGTACTTTTCAGGGGTGAGCGAATACTCGGGGAGGTTGATGAAGTAGAGCTTCTCGGTCTTGTTCGGGTGCTTGAAAATCTGAACGCTCGCATCCTTAATCGAGTACTCGTCTAGCAACTCTAGCTTCTCCTCGTCGCCGAACACGAGCCTCGAGCCTATGAAGCTCGGCTTTACCTGCGCCTCGAAAAAGCTCCTGTAGAGGTCATTGGTGTCAGGCACCTTTTCAAGCTTTGAGAGCAGAACCCTCGCCTTTGAAATGAGCGAAGTCCTCTCGAACTCCGCCTTGATGTCCGTTAGGGTCTTGAGGAAAATCGCCGACTTGCGGTCAGCGGGCATTGACTCTAGCCTCGATTTCTCTCTCTGGATTTCCTGCAGGAGGCGGATGTAGGACATTATCGGGTCGTAGAGGAAATCGTCGTGCGTGATTCGCACAATGGTGTTGTGCCTCTCGCCGAAATCCTTTTCGGATTCGGCGTTGGGATCGCCCAGGTGAACATAGCTCCATACGCTCTCCACCTCGAACTTTGTGTAAAGGGCGGCGATCTCCGCGAGCATTTTCGTCTGCTCCTCGTCATAGACCCTCTCGTAGACTTCAGCAAGGACAATCAGGTCTGCCTCGGTTTCCGTGAGCGCGCGCAGGACATTGAAGCGCGCGTTCTTGTCATCGGCAACAGAGGGCGTGTAATATGCGTCGCGCGCGTCGATTACAAGCACCCTTTTCCCGCCCTCATCCTTAACTATATAAGGGCTGGTTTCGTCTCTCTTCATTGCCTATGACCCCTTTAAAGCTCCGGCAATAAATTGGGAATTGTTATTATTATACTTATATACCACAACCCTTTCGCCGATTTGGGAGCGACAGCCCCGTCTGGGACGGGACTTTGCTTCGCATTTAAAGCAACCCTTTCGCCGTCAACGATTGAACTAATGAGTTATTCGCCCGTTTTTCTTGCTCCCAGACAAGAATAGCTTTTTATTCCGCATTATGGTTAATCTAGCTAAGGTGATTGCATGCAAAAGGCTTTTGACGTAGTTATAGAAGAGGACAAAAAAACAAAGCAGTTCTATGCCTCCGTACCGGCTTTGCCTGGATGCTATTCGTACGCAGACACCATTGAGGAACTTCTGAAAAACATAAAAGAAGCCATAGAAGTCCACCTTGAAGCCATGCACGAAAACAAGATTTCAGCAGAAGAAGGCAACGTGCTCGGAATGTTCAAGGTAACAGTATGAAGCTGCCTGTCCTCTACCCAAGAGACTTGATAAAAGCAGTACAAAAACTTGGGTTCCAGGAAGCGAGGCAGAAAGGCTCCACAAAACATTCATCCATGCTGACGGCAGAATACTCACAATAGCATTCCATTCGAACAAGCCGCTGCCGCCAGGCCTGCTCAACAAAATAATAAAACAGGAACTCAAAACGACAAGGGAAGGGTTCATGAAAAACTTGTAAAATGAAAGCAAGCCGCATTTCAAAAAAAACACGGGGAAGAAAAATGCCATTCATTCTGCCAAGAAGAAAGCCAAGGGCCAAGCCCGCCGCGCAGGCAAAAACCGGGCTCAAACCACAGCTTAGTTCCGCGTCAGTAAGGAACAGGGCAATAAGGCGCAAGCCAACGCCAGCGCAAAAAGCGCAAGCAGAAAAGAGCAAGTATTACGGCTTGGGCAGGCCAATCGGGCCGCCGCCGGTTCAACACACAGCCCATCAAAAATACCGCTTCGCGGCGGATGAACTGCCAACGCACATGGTTTCAATGAAACAAGTGGCGGAAGTGATTGGAGCTGAGAGATATGTGTTCCTTGAAACAAGCATTGGAATCGGGAGGATTGGCGAACTGGTGGAACAGCTCACTACAAAAACCATCGATGGCGCAGAAGCAATCAAAGGTCACTGGGAGCAAATACAACAAATGATTTGGGATGGAAAAACCCATGCAGAAATAGTCTGGGCTATCCGACGCAAACACAAAGGATAAAATTACCCAAAGCACCAAAGGGTAGCTGATGCAAAAAAAACAAACGCTTCTCGCTGGAAAGTTCCTCCTCGGGATAGGGGTGCTTTTCCTCCTTTTCAACTACGCATTCTCACTTGTGCCACTGCAGGTTTTTGAGCAATTTTATGCCGCGGTTTCGCTGGAAATCCTCAAACTTTTCGGCTTTAGCGGCACAATTCAGGTGCAAGAGCCTGTGCTTGTCTTTCTCGACGGCTTTTCAGCGCCGCTCGGCTTTAGCTACCTCTGCACAGGGCTTCTTGAGCTATCGCTTGTCTGGGCCGCGGTGCTTGCAAGCTTCGAAATAAGCCTGAAAAAAAGATTAATCGGGGTTGTCGCAGGCACGGTGACGCTTGTTGTTTTCAATTTCGCAAGGATAGTTTTGAGCGTGCTCGTGATAAGCCGCTTCGGCCTCGATGCCGGCAGCTTTTCGCACGACATTTTCTTCCGCTTTTTCCTCTTCCTCACAATCGCGGGGTATTATTACGCGTGGCTCAAATGGGCTTCAAGGCAATAAGCCTAAGGAGCGAGCAATCGCCGAAACTGCGAACGAAAAAGTAACTTATATATATTAATACTGCGTTATTGTCTTGGCTCTTAAATAGTTTTTGCGTTAGCAGTCAGGATGGGGGTTGAAGGGTGAAAAAGGTAGTTGCACGCAAGCGTGAAATTCCGAAAAAACCGCTCCTTTTCATAACTGTTGCCCTCGCATTCCTGCTTTTTTCCTCACAGGCTTTCGCGGTTGCACAGCTAATGGCCCTGCACGGCCGCGCCACCAGCAGCGGCACCTCAATTTCTTCCGGCAACGTACGGGTCATGATTTACGATGCGAACGTGAACGGCAACCTTGCCTATGATTCCGGCGGGGACTTCAACAGCACCATAAAAAGCGGCGTATTCGACATAGTGCTCGGCTCGGGAACTGTGCAGCTCGACCTCAACTACGGGACATATTACTACCTGGACATCAACATCAGCAGCTCAACTCTTGCCAGCACCAACCTCGACTTCAACGGCTCTGACAGGAAGCAGTTCGAGGCAAGCAGGGGGCCGATAAGGACCAACCTCATAGCGGACGGCACAATCACGAACGCAGACATCAACACCAGCACGGCAATAGCATGGACCAAAATATCCACAACAGGCTCAACCCTTAGCAACTTCGCATGGGGAAGCGACTTCAACACACAATACGCACGCAGAACAATAGACGAAAACGTGATAGGAAACTGGAACTTCAACAACCCCACAACATTCGGAACAGGGTTCGACAACAACGGAGTGACAATAAGGAGCGGCGTAGTGTATACGCAAAGCCTGATACTTGTCCGTGACCTCAATGCGGCAACAGTGAACGCAATCGACCTCAACGGCAACTATACCCCGTTCATTACAAACACTTTCGACCTCGGCTCTGCGGCAAAAAGGTGGCGCGTAATTTACACAACTGACTTCAATTCAAGCACAGGGACAATTGCAAACCTCGCAATCAACAGGGCAAGCACAAGCAACAGGCTCAATGTAATAGGCGACGTAAACATCCTGACTTCCGCAACCGCGACACCATCCCTCTACATCACCGCAACCGACGGCAACATCGGCATAGGAACAAGCACACCCACAAACACAGTAACAATAGTCGGCGACCTAAACGTCACACGCGACCTCAACGCAACACTCACATGGACAGCATTGAAGGATTACC
>CAYJWI010000032.1:0-9511 GCA_964373815.1 uncultured archaeon
CTTAAATAGTAAGACAATCTTACTATTATCGGTGTTTACTTGGCGCAAACCACTATCACGACAATCTCGACCAAAGGGCAGGTTGTCATACCAAAGCCTTTGAGAAAGGAACTAAGGATTAGGGAAGATGACAAGTTCATGGTTTACGGCGAGAGGGGCACAATCATACTGAAAAAAATAGACTCCAATGTGCTGAAATCAAAATTCCGCGGGCTGAACGAGAGATTGACTGCCGAGATGAAGCGCAGGGGCTTGACAAGGAAAGATGTCGCCTCTGCAATAAAATCGGCCCGGCGAGAATATGCTTAAAGTGGTCTGTGGCACAAACGTGCTTGTATCGGCTTTGTTCATCTCCTGAAAAGCTTCAAGAGCCCTGACATGAAATTTGCCGCGGAGGAGACGATTCCATCCATCGAGAGCGCGCTGCGGATTTTCTTCCTCTCTGCCTTCGCCCTCTCGCCCCTGCCTATGCCCTTTCCGAGCTGTGAGAAGCTTTCCTCAAAGAATTTCTTTGCCTGCGGAGGCTTCGGGGAAGCGCCCTCGACTTCTATGGACTCTTCCTTTATTGTTTCGGAAATCGCGCTGGCGGTTCCCCCCAGGAACCTGAACCCTTTCGAGAAAACCCCGCCAAGAAGGTCGGCAATGATTAGCAGACCGACAAGCATCGCCGCCCAGACAAGCTGCGCCTGCACAAAGAAAAAAATCAGCGCAAGCAGCAGCACAAGAAGCACAGGCTGCACTAATAGCCCCCGCCCATCCCAAGCATGTCGCCATATCCACCAAGCCCGCCGAGGCCGCCTGCATCCTGGCTAGGCTCGCCCTTTGAGCCGAGGACTATTGCGATTATTATGAGGGCGAATATGGCGACCAGCCAGTAGCTCTCATCCCCGCTGCCTATGGCAAAGTAAATCACGACCGTTGCAAGGATGAATGCTATCACAGTTGAAATCTCTTTCGAAGTGAGTATGCTTATTGCAAGAATGCCGAGCGCTATCCACGGCTCGTTTAGCTGTATTGCTATCATCATGAGCAGCGTCGAGAGCAAAAAGTTAAAAGTGTCCAATAAAAATCCCCTTTTTCACCTTAGCTGGTCCCCGCCCAGTGGGTTTATCTGCGAGAGGAATTCCTTGCCAAAGGTCTGCAGCACGAAGAAAGCGACGAGTATCCATACAAGGAAGGGGTAGGAGTAGAATGTGAGGTATACCACTATCAGCGCGAAGAGTATGGCGAGCTTTGCAGAGCCGAGGTTCTCCTTTGCCCAGCTGTAAATCCACACGAAGAGGAATATCGTGAGCACAATCCATATGCTGTCAGTCAGGCCTGCAAGGACTATCATAGGTTATCCCCCTGCAAGATTATTGCCTGTGGCATAATAAAACCCTTACTTTCCCCTCATGGTGGTCCCCACACCCCATATTATTACGGAGAGGAACTGCAATCCAAGGAGCAGCTGGAGTATGTAGAGCGAGAGGAATATCTCGAAGTACTTGAACACCATGAAGTAAATCAGCACGGCGGAAATGATGAGCGTGAGGTTCCCAGAGCCCATCATGCCCCTAACAGTTGTGTAAATGGTGAAAATCATTATTATCTGCATAATTATTCTCGCCGGCCAGAAGAAGCTCGTTATGAGCACGGGCAGTATCGCGAGGACTATGAACGCGCCTATGATGATTAGTATTATGTGGCCGCGCTCGTTCATCCCCCGGGCCTCCTCATCATTGCTGCCTTCGCATGCGCGCCTTCCCTCATCCTCTTTGCAATGTCAACGCCGCTGCTAACCGGCGACTCCATGCCTTCCTCCTGGGCGGGCGGGCCGCCAGCGCCGACGAAGAAGAAGTCTATCAGTATCGAGCTCACGCCAAAGCCGAGGAGCATGTAGAGGACATAAATGGGGCCGAAGATTGCCCAGCCGTCGAAGAGTATGAAGTAGCCCAAACCGGCTACGAGTATCCATGAGAGGGGGGTGCTGCCGAGGTGGTTTTTTACCCAGCTTGCAAGCGTCATGAGCACGAAAACCTTTATTATGAAATTAAGGTCGCCGAACAATTCCCCGAAGAAAAGCACCGCAAGAGAATCCACGCCATTCACCCGAACCCTATGCAGCTATCCCCGGCCTTTAGCGAATTTGTAAAAGAAGAAACATTCCTCTGCTTTCCCGTCATTTCATAAACCGCTTTTGGGTTCCAGAAAAAGCCCGCCTTCCTCCCAGAATCAACCACGCACACAGTGCCGTTCTCCACAAGGCCGAATATGTCAGCCATGCTTGAAACCGTTCCAAGGCTTCCGCCCGCGGGGTTGTTGTACTGTACCCCGCCAACCCCCGAGAGCGGCACCTTTGTGCCCTTCTCATCTGGGGTGAGCAGTTCCATCTTGTCATTCGGGTACTGCGCCGTCAGCACTGCCTGCTCCAGCGGATTCGTGTAGAAAATAGTGCGGATGTAGGCATTTCCGGTGTAGTTCACCGGCCCAAAGTCGACCCCGTACGCGCTCTCCCAGTTGAGCACCGGGTCCCTTGGAACCGCCGCCCTGTCGGCCTTGTTGTCGAAGGCTTCGGTGATTATTGTGCCTGAAGTGTCAAGGCATGCGCCCGCGCCGTCCCAGTAAGTGAGGGTGCTCCCGACATCAATCGGTGTTTCGTTGAGTGTGAGGAGGTAGAATGCCGAGAGCGGGTCCCTTGAAAGCGTGCCCGCATCAACCTTGAGCAGCACAGGTGTCGCCTTCGATGGGGCAAACCTCAAGTTGGCTTCGTTCTGGGACTTCCTTTCAATTGAAAGCAGGTTCCCCCTCTGGGAAGGGGATGCGTTGAGGCCGAAAACCCCTTTCTCGACATTCGCGTTCACGAAAGTGATAGGGTTGCTGCCGCCGTCCGTGAAACTCTTCAGGGGCCGCGATTCGTTGTTCACCCGCACGAGTTCGGAAGTCTCCCTGTTCTTGAAAGCGACGCCGTACCCTTGCCTGTTGAATGAATCGCCTTCAAGGCCCACAAGGCCGTCGAAGGGCATGGAATAGAAAGCGGAGTTCGGGTTTGGCTCCTGCAGGAGGTGGAACTCGGCCCTTATGTCCGCATTCACGCTTCCATCGGGGTTGAAGAAATTGAACTTCCCGTTCTTTCCTGCAATGCTTACCAGCACTTCGTGCACCCCCGCGCTTGAAAGCCTCTCGGATTCAAAGAAGCGGTTCGTGAATTTTACGCTTCCGCTCTCGAAGAGCTTTGCAATCCCGTAATCCTTTCCCGCCGAATCCTTCGCAAGCCCATAGAACCAGTCCGGCGTGTCGAAGAACCTCTCGAAAGAATAATGCCTCGCGAAATCCCTGCGGAAATCCTGCGTATACCCGTCCTGCATCAAGAGCGCGTTGAAATGTATCGTGCCAAGGAAAGCCTGCTTGTTTGGGATGCCCGATGTCCAGTTGATTGTTTTTTCGTTAGCTTCGATGAGGATTTTGATTGTGGGCTCGCCTTCGAGATAGCCGGACCAGTCTGTTATAAAGCAGGAGCCCTGTGTGAACGCGCTTTGGTTCACATTAAGGTTCCTTGAAATCCCCTGCGCCGTCGCCGTGAGCGGGTTGTCCGGGCATTTCAATGAAGGGTTTGCCTCGAAGAACTGCCGCAAATCGTTTAGCCTCTTGCTAAGCATTATCGAGAACTGTGTTGCGTCGCAGTAAACTCCTCCGCTGGTGTTCTGGTCGATACAAGTGTCCTTCGAAATCCCGTTCTTGCCAAAGCTCCAGTCGAGTTTCACTTTCGGCAATGCGCCTTTTCCAGTCCTTCCGATTTTGTTTCCGGATACGCATGAGAGCGTATCAAATGTTAGGTCAGGCAGCTGCTCTTCCGGCTCCTGCGTCTTGAACTTGAGGTGTATTTTCGGCGCGATGTCAAGGGTCTGGTTGTCCGGCACATTGAAAGGCCCGAAGTTCTTGTTCCCCTTGCTTATCATGGTCGGGTTTGCGTGCAGGTGCTGCTTTGTGTTGAATTCAAAAGTCGCATAAATTGGCTTGGGGCTTGAAATCCCCCCATCATTAGTGAACACAACGCCCATGCGCTGCTTGTTGAACTGCCCTATTATTTTAGCTGACCCCTTGTCATATTCCGCGCTGAATCCCTTTAGCTTTGTCTCAATCGGCCCGGCATCGGAGAGCAGGTTGATTACGTAATCCTGCAGGTTCCCGGTGGTGTGCTGGTCGCACGGGTTCTGGCCGAAAAGCCCCTGGAACACGCCGCCAATCATGAATCCGCCTACTGTGTATGCCCCCATGACTGCGCCGGGGCCAAGCGCAGAGCCCATTGCTGAAATTGGGTGGAGCATTTTCGACGCGGCCGATTTTGCAACGCTTTGCGCCCCTTGTGATGCTGTCTGCGTTGCCGCGGTTTCTGTTACGGACTTGGTCAGCTGGCTGTTTGTATAGGAAGTCGCGTTGCCGTTTGCTGCCCCAACCGGCCCCTGTGCCGAGGTGATTGCCGCCGCGCATGACTGGCATCTCGCTATTGCTGTTTCATCTCCCGCAGCTGCGGTTATGCATGTGCCTTCCGCGGCCGCGAGCCCTGTGGTGAGTGCCCCTTGGGCAGTCGTGAGGTTTACCGTGATGGTCTGCATTTGTGATGATGTCAGTGTTGTTGCGGTAACCTGTTTCTGGACAAGCGCAAGCGCTTCAGCAAATGGGATTGGTTCCCCGCCGAAGTAGAAGCTGTAAGATGTCCCGCCTGAAAGGCTTTGCTCAACCCCTATGTCCTGTGCTGCCGCGGTCTGTGCCTGCTCGTTCGCTGTCTGGCATGTTGTTTGGGCTGTAGTTACCGCCGTCAATGCGCTTGCAACGGAAGGCGCTGCGGCAGTGCTGGCGCATGGCCCGGTTGTGCTGCTCACGCTTCCCTGTGCAGTGGCTATGCTTGAGCAGACTTCCTCTGCGGTCGATGATGAAGTTTTGTTCGATGTTGCGGAGGCCTTCTGCGCGGCCTCTGCGGCTTTCTTTGCAGCATCAGCCGCGGCGGCCGTGCTCTGCGCCGCAAGTTTCGCCGCCTCCAATGCCGGCTTTATTCCGGCCAATGCGCCTACAACCATCCCGACCCCCGCACCCTTCCAGTCCCACCAGCCCTTCTCTGTAGCCGAGCCCCAATCACAGATGCTCGCATCTACGGCCATCTGCTGGGAGAGGAACCTGTTGGTTAGCTCCGTCGAATCCCTCGCGCCTTTTCCCTTGAGGCTGTACTCGTACTTGTAAAGCTCGAACGCGTCTTCCGGTGCAGGTTTTACAAGCACGTCGATTAGCCTTACCTCACGGTAATTGCTCCCGGGCGTCCTTACCTGGACATTGATTCCGTACTGCCCGGGTATTTCCTGCCTAGACACCTGGACAGTTTTTTTCGGGGTTCTCGATGTCAATGAGAATTGCTGCGGGCTCACCTTTATCCCGCCTTCGGCGCCTCCTGCACAGTTGTTGTTCCCCTTGCAGAGCCAGAAGTCAATGTCAACATTTCCGCACTTGCTCGAGTCAAACTCTATTGTGCCTTCGCCGGCGGTTTCCTGCAGTATGAGGCCGGCCTCCGGGTCCGGGTTGTACGCGATGCATTCGCCGAGGTCAATTATGTCAAGCTGGCTCGCGATTTTGTTGCTCGCCCCGACAAACTCTTCTCCTGCATTCGTTTTCTGGCTGGCATCTATTACGACATTGAACTCCGCCTTCTTTCCAATGGTGCCGCCTTTAGGCGTGAACACAAGAAGGCCAAGGTACTCCCTTGCTCCCTTCACTTCGTCAAAGAGGTCGCTATACACCCCTTCGGAGAGCACTTCGCTCGCCTCGAGGTTAGTGATGGGGTCACGGACGTGCAGCTCGACATTGCCGAGCTTTGTGCCCTTCCACTCGAGCTTTGCCTTGAGCGTGCTCAGGTCAAGCGGCTTGTTCTTCTGCGTTACGCAGTTGTTGATGATTGAGAACTCGACTTCCGCTTTTCCGCCAAGGGTTGCGTCCTTCCACTCCTTGATGCCAACCTCTATGCAGTTTTGCTCTTTCGGGGATTCGGCAAGGCTTATGCTGGTGTCGAACGGTATTTCGAGGGGCCATTTCACGGAATTGTTTTCGTTCGCGACTTCAAAGACAAGCGTTCCGCTTAATTTTTTCTGCTGGTCCAGCAGCTTCGCGTCCTCGCTGATTGCTGAAAGCACGTTGATTGAAGAGGCGGCGCCATATTCAAGATTAGTCCTTCCCTCATACTGGCCGAGCCAGTTGTCCATCCTCTGCGTGTCAAGCAGGCCGAGGAAATTCCCCCTTATGCGCAAATCCGAGATGTGCAGTGTCACCGGCACGAGGTTTGTTGCCGAAAGCTCGAGCCTTTGCTCCGTGTTGCTCGTGGTGTCAAGGCTTGCCTTGAGTGCAGATGGCCTGAAAGAGACTATTTCCCTGCTAACCTGTGCTGAAAATGTTTTCCCGGAAAAGCCCGCCTTCTCAACCCTTACTGTTACCCTTGTCCCGGGGTCTGATGCAGGAATCCTTATCAGTGCCTTTCCCTTGCCATCGGTTGCCGCGCTGAAAACAACCTTTGCCCTGTCAGGCGTTGTCCTCTCTACCCGCACGAGAGCATCGCTTATTTGCTGGAAATCGTTCTCCTGCGTAAAAAACCTAGCCTCGACATTGAGGTCAAAGGGCGTGAATGCAGGCAGTGTTTGCGGAAGGATGGTGATGTTGATGTCCTTTTCCTGAACGATTGCGAACGTAAGTGTCTTCTGGAAAACCTGCTGCCTGTCAGAGACAATCTGCACATAGAGCCCCGTAGGCCCGAGCTCCTGGCCGCGCAGCGAGATTTTTCCCTGCACTGATTTGTTCTGCCGCAAGTCCCCTAGGTTTACCGGCCCTATTTCAAAGGTGTCAGTTTGCGAGGATGTTTCGCGCGAATCCGCGTTGGTTATTTTGTAGGATTTTGCCTTGAGCCTGCTTTCGGTAATGGTCCCGCCAAGGGAGTTCTTTATCCTTATGTCGGAGTTGTCGTGCACGCTTGGCGAAATGTTCGTAATCGCGAATTCCAAATCGTAGTCGCTGAAAATCTTGAGGCTGTATGGCCTTGAAATGTAGACCCCTTCCTTCTTGTCAAGGAGCCTTTCGCTGTAGCAGAAGTCCTCGTTGCACTCCTCGAGCGCGCCTTCGAAGAAGGATTTTTCGTAGGCTTTTGCATAGAGGGCGTGCTTCGAGCTCGCTTCCTCCGCCTGCCCGAGCTCTGCGTCGAGCGGGTCGCGCATCACTTTGCCGTCCTCTTTTACTCCGTATGCCCTATAGGCGATGGAGAGCTCCTTTCCAGGCACCGTGGAATCGCGGACTTTTATTTCCGCTTCAAGCTCGTAAATGCCCTGCCTTATCTCGCCCTTTTCCCACACTATGGATGCCCATTTCGCTTCGCCGTTTGTGACGTTGTCCTCGTCTTGCGCAGTGCCTCTGGGTTCGGTGTACGTCCTTCCCTTGAGCACCGATGCCTTGGGCGCGTTCACAGAGCCGATATAGAGTGAATCCTTCTGCACGTCCTTCTCCTTTCCAGCGTTGATGAAAACCCCGAGTTGTTCTAGTTCATCCGCCGCCTGCGCCGGCACAATTACCTTGAACTTCGCCCTGTAGGTTTTTCCTGCCTGCAATTGCTTTTGCTCTATCCCTGTTTCACTGAATATTCCGACAAGAGAAATTTTCGGCGTCTCCCCCAGAACTTGTTTCGAGAGCGCCGCCTTCACTTTCACGCTCTCGCCAGCATAGAGCTGGAATGAGCCTGAAGTGTAGCTGGTATAGCCCTGCCCGGAAACCGTGACGAAAACTTTTTTGTCGGCCTTGGTTGTGAATGCGGCCTTTCCCTTTGAGTCGAGGGGGATTTTCCCGAGCTTTTCCCGCCCTTCCGTGCGGAACTCCGCAAAGCCGAACGGAACCGGCCTGCTGTCCTCGTCAATGGCCTCCACTTCAACCGTGCCTTCGCCTATTTCAAGGCTTGCTCGCACTTCCTTCTCCTCGCCTTCCTTTGCCTCGAATTCCTGCGAGCCTTCCGCCGGGAATTTCTGCACAATGGCTTTGTACTTCCCTGTTTTCACGGCGGAGAAAACCGCTATGCCGGAAATGTCAGTATACCTCGTGCCGTATTCTTCCGCAAAGAACCCTGTTGCCGCATCAGTGATTGCGACGCGCGCGTTCTGCACAGGCTTCGAGTCCTCGTCCACGACCCTTACCTTAAGCAACCCGCAAGTGGAAGGGGTGCACTGCGAGATTTCTATTTCATAAGTGCTTGAATTTATTTGAGAGGAATTTATTTCAACCGCTTTTGAAAGCGCGTAACCTTGTGCAGAGGCGCTCAGCCTGTATGTTCCCTGCCTTGAAACGGGGATTGAAACAGTTTGCCCCGTGAAATCGAAAGAGTCTTTCCTCCCGGCGGGGGATTCGAGTATTATCCTCCCGTTCACTTCATCTCCTGTCAGCTTGTCGGCGATTTTTGCTTTAATGGCGCCTATCGGTTTTTCGGAGAGCACGATTGTCGCTTTTGTTTCTGCGTTCGCGCCCACTGAAAATTCCTGCTCCGCGCTGCCAAATGAGAGGTTGCGGTCTGATGTTTTTGCGATGTAATTTCCCCTTGCAAGCGAGAATAAGGCTTCGCCGAAGTGCGTCAATCCCTTCTCGCCTGTAGGTATTCCGCTGCCGTCAATAATTGAAACCTCTATGCCGTCGAGGAAATTTCCCGAGCTGTCCTTTACCGTTATTATCGCATTCCCGTTTTCGGCTGCCAGTCCCGCTAGCCTTACCACCTGTGACTCTTCGAGGTTGTATGTCTGTGCCCCGTACCCGCTGCCGATTACCTGCGCGAGCAGTGTCCCGCACCCGCTCGGCGCCTTGACATCGAGCTTGCCATCGGAGACCTGCCTCACCGGGCTCTCAATCGCGATTCCGGAAGAGCAGCTCAGTTCAACAGTCAGGAGCTTTCCTTCAACCCTCACTCCATTCGGGCCTGCAAAAGTGATTGTCTTGAGTTCGGATGTGTTCTCTATTTCAGGCTCGAGCACGAGCGAGAGCTGGCCTTCCTTTTCCAGCAGCGTGAAAGCCTGCCTGGAAGTTTTGAACCCCTTGCCGCCCGCCTCTACCGTGACTTCCTTTCCTACAGGCACATCGGAGAAGGACACCCTTCCCTGCCTATCAGTTGTCTCTGAAAGCTCAAGGGCATCCCCGTTCTCCCGGGGAAAAATTTTCACCTGTACCGAAGCCTTCCACAATGGGCTGCCTTCGGGGTTTTTCACGCTGACAGTGAGCTCGCCGCTGCCGGGAAACAAGAGCCCGGAAAAGGCCAGTATCAGTGCGAGAACAGCGATTATGCCCGCTCCGAGCAGGATTTTTTTCCTCCCATCATCCGATTCCCATGCCTTGAGCACCGAATCCCTTAAATCGTCTAGAAGCTGCATCTGGGTCGGAATATAAAGAGTTTAGGGTGTTAAATAAGCTTTCTTTCAACCGCTGCTTTCGGTTGTGGGAGGTACCCTATCTGCGTTTGGGCTTGATAGGCTTT
>CAYJWI010000033.1:0-9097 GCA_964373815.1 uncultured archaeon
TGGGCTTCCTAAGATACAGGGAAGCCCACGCCTTTAGGCGTGGGAGGAGGTCACAGGTTGCTTTGGCAGAAATTGAAAAACCGCTTCTGCGATGGAAAACTGGAGCGCCGAAGGGTGGATTTGAACCACCGACCCTCTGGTTAACAGCCAGATGCTCTACCTGCTGAGCTACCTCGGCATAAAATAAGCTTTTCAGCCAACTAATAGTAAGAATATACTTTTGTATAGGTTTATAAAAGTCTCCCAGTTCACCAACCCAACGCAAGCCCGTGCCTTCAGGTATGGGAGGGTCACCAACCCAATGAAAGCTTCCGCCTTTAGGCGTGGGTTCTTCGCCCGGAATTGTTTCAAGAATCGTTTTAAATAGGTGGAAAGCATTGCTTTTAGCAAAGGGCATTTAGCATGGAAAAGCTGCACGAACAATTGGTTTTTTGCGCAACCATATTCATTTCAGTGCTCGCCTCATCCTTGCTTTTCGCATCTTCGGGCTTCCTTCGCATCGACGTGCTTGCCCTCTCAAGCCTTGACGCAATCCTGAAAACATTCCTCACTGCGCAGTTCATCCTTCTCGCGGCAATTTTCCCAATCCCCTTCGCCCTCCTTTCCGCCCTTTCGCACTCTAAGGAAAAGCTTGAAGTTTACAAAATCGGCTTTGCAGGGATGTTTCCCGCCCTGCTGATTTCAATGCTTTTATCCGGCTTTGGTTTCCACGAGCTTGTCCTGTCCTTTTTCATGCTTGCAGGCATCCCGGTGCTGCTGGAACTCACATACCTCAAGAAGGGCGAGCTAAAGCGCCTTGTCACTTTCCGCACAGCTTCCGGCGCATCCCAGAAGGCTTTCCTCGTGCTCTCATTCGGCCTCTTCATTTCCCTTGCCGTTGTAAACCTCGAGCACAATGACGAAAAAGTCATTGCCCTCGGGGAGAAGGTGATGGAGCTCGCATTCTCGGATGATTCGGATTTAGGCAATGCGGCATCCGATGTCGCAGCAGGCCTTCTAATCGATTCGCAGAAAAAGGCGCTCGGGCAGATAACAGGCGCTCCGCAGTTCGAAAAGCTCAAGTCAAAGCAGGACCCAGATGTGCAGGGGTTCGTGCTCTCTATGCAGCAAACGCAGGCGCGCCTCGAAGACCCGCAGGTGCGAGAAGAGCTGGTGCGGGAAATAAAGGAAAAACAGCAGGCATCGGCTCCGCCGATTTCTTTCGCCCTGCTCCGCGAGCAATCGCCCATAATCAATGCAATGGCAAATTATTACTGGCTGATTAGTGCGTTCACGCTCGCGGCATTCTTCAGCTTCTTTGCGAACATCATAGGCGCGAACATTGCGGGGGCTTACGCTGCCTTGATAAGAAAGGTTTTGGAAAGTGCGGATGCCGCCTGACTTGCCCCTAAATAGTTTTTATTGACCCGCCAAGGCCAGCGGGCAGAAAATCAACAACTCCGATAAAGACCTTTCCAAGCCCCCTGCTGTAATCCATGACAAGCACATTTCCTTCTGCAGTGTCGATTTTTAATCCCCGGCTCTGAATTATTTGGACAAGCTCTTTGTGCGCATCAACCGCCTTTCTTGTCAGCTGTCTCAAGTTGATGCTTTTTCTCCTGCTTATCGATTCAATAAATTTTTCCCTGAACATATTTTGTTTTGAGTCGGTCAGTTCATAAATCGAGAGTGCTGGGTAAACTTTCTCCAGGACATACCTGCCCCTCACATCTAACAGCTTTATCGGCACAAGAATGAATGTTTTTGGCCTTGCTCTTATTATGCCTTGGTAAAACGATTTTGCTTTTGCAGGGTATTCTTGCGCAAGTGCAGGGGATGGGAATTCCCTGACCGTTGCCAGTGTTTTTTCATTAAGTGGAATGGCTGTTCTTTTCCTTATTTCGGATATCCTGGCACCAATTTCTGTTGGGCGGGTTTGTTTGACTCGCCCGAAAAAAGTTTGCCAAAAAGCCTCTAAATCCTCTGGCTTCACCATCGGCCCGGAGCTTCTGCCTTTTTTGCGAATAGGCGCTTTGAGCCTTGCCCTTTTTTTCACAACCATAAAAAACCACTTCTCCCATTTTTTATTGCCAATGCCGGATTGATTTTCAAAAAAAGCGTGAACCCGCCCTGAAGTGGGTTGGGTTACCTGCAGCTGCGTTTTTTCCCTCGGCCGTCTCTTGCTTCCGTAAACCCATAAGCATTGAGTGCGAAAGTTACCGCTGCACCCTTCCGGGCCTCACGGGTTTGGCTCTCCCAAACAACCTTAAGGGGCAGAAGGTCATTGTCGCGGCAAGGCGCAGATGCAAATTACTAACCGCCCTCAAGGCTTCGGTCCCGGCTGAAGCGGATTGCCGGCAACAGAGGGCCGCTGCCTCTCCGACCTAGTCCACGAATAATTATCGGGTGAACAGGTATATTAAAGAAACGCGGCAAAACTTCGGATTTCTCCCCTCAAAAGTCATAGGCCTTTTGACAAACCAGTTAACCTGTTAGAAGAGGGGGCTTTCATGTGCTTTTGTATTGCACTAAACCCAATCGCTAAAAAATCTACTTTTTTAGGGCTTAATTTAAGCTTCAAAGCTTCCATGCGCCTTTTTTAACACTCTAATTAGAAAACAAAGCTTTGTTAATTGCCCATTAACATTTTTCTTAAAGTTAGGTAGTTATTAATGCCTTTGAATATTAAGTTTTCCTCGCTTCTTGCCGTGTTTTTGGAACGGGGTGTTATACGGGCGGTATACATAAAAGTAAACGCATATAAAGGAGTTCAGCAACAATAGTACAAGAATCCTTGTTTTTGAGCAATCGATTCAGAGCAAACTCGGAATAGAAGGGGTGAACAAATGAAATCTATTGTAGAGAATGCAGTAACAACCACCGCGGACACGAAGCAGGACAAGATGGAGGAATTCGGAACTCCCAAAATAATGGTCATCGGCTGCGGTGGAGCAGGCTGTAACGCGGTTAACAGGCTTGCAAACATGAGCATTGCGGGAGCGCAGCTGGTAGCGGTTAACACCGACAAGCAGCACCTCGCGATAATCAACGACGAGATAACGAAAATCCTTATAGGGAAGTCAGTCACAAGGGGCCTTGGCGCAGGGGGATATCCCGAAATAGGCGCAAAGGCTGCAGAAGTGAGCAGGGCAGCGCTCGAAGAAGTCCTGCAAGGCGTGGACATGCTCTTCATCTCCGCAGGAATGGGCGGAGGGACAGGCACAGGTTCAGCTCCGATAGTTGCGCAGATAGCAAAAGAGCAGGGAGCGATAGTAATAGGGATGGTCACATACCCGTTCGCGCTTGAGAAGGCAAGGCTCATCAAGGCGGAAGCGGGAATGGACGCATTGAGGGAAGTCACCGACACCGTTGTGGTAATTGACAACAACAGGCTGGTCGAACTCGTGCCAAACCTACCGATACAGGACGCATTCAGGGTCGCGGATGAAGTAATAGCAAGGACCGTGCGCGGAATAACCGAAACCATTACCCAGCCTTCGCTAATCAACCTCGACTATGCAGACGTGCGCTCCGTAATGGGCGGCAAGGGCCTTTCGGTCATTGCAGTAGGCGAGAGCAAGTCAGTTAACAAGGTCGAAGAAGTCGTGGAAGACACGCTCAAGAACGCCTTGCTCGATGTTGACATCAGCGGCGCGACAGGCGTTCTGATACACATCACGGGCGGAGCAGAGCTCACGCTTGGCGAAGCTAACGCGATAGGCGAAAAGCTCACGGAGCAGATCGACGCGCACGCGGCAGTCATCTGGGGCGCGAGGGTTGACCCTACATTCGACAACAAGATAGAGGTAATAGCAATCTTCACAGGGGTGCACAGCCCATACATAAAGGGCTCTGCGAATTACGCGGCTCCGGGCAAAGTGACGAAGTCAAGGGGCAGCCTTGGAATAGATTACCTGTAAATAAAATTTTTTGCGAAGGCTGCAAGGCCTTTGCCTTCTTTTTCTTTTTTTTAATCCAATTGTAGCCAATTTTATAATATCCTTTGTTTTTGCGGTCACCTAATACTAGGTCAGAAGTTCTTGTATGTCCTGCCTTTTCTCCTTTCAACTTTCAATATTTCGATTCTGCGCTCTTTCCAGTAAACATCATAAATCATCCGTGCCTTCTGGATTCGTATCCTGTAAGTGTGGTCGCTTCCACCTATTTTTACGACATCAAACTCGCTAGCTGGAACCGGTTCGATTTTCAGCTTGAGGAACAAATCAAGAAACCGGAGTTTCAATGGCTTATCAAATTGTTCAAGCCCTTTGAGGACTTTCTTTGAGGGGATTAATTCGAATGACAAGCATCTCACTCGGAAAGGACTGAAAATAGCTCTTTTTCTGAAACAAAATTACCCTTCTTGATGTCTTGCCTTATATTTTCAAGCTCATTGAGCTCTTTCTTGCCAAGCTTAACTTCAGGCACAAGCCTTTTCTCAATGTGGGAAATCTTCTCCTCAATCCTTGAAATTTTTTTGTAAATGTTCTGGAGAACAGCGCTTTCCGGCAACCAAATCACCTAACTAACTATACATGGCAGGAAATATAAAAAACCCCCTGCCATACTCCATTTAGAGAAAAACAGCTTAGGTGGCCACAAAATTGAAAAGCGTGGTCACCCACTTATAACTCTGGACTTATTGAATCGTTGCTTTTTATCAGATGAACAGCGGCAGCGCATTCACCACAAGCAGCGCGAGTATAGTGTAGAGGAAAACCTTCCCGATTATTTTCCGCGTCTCTTCGGCCGGCCTTTTGAGGAACCCAAAATAAGGGGTGAAGATTATCTTCGCCATCCTCCCGCCGTCGAATGGGTGCATTGGCAGGAAATTGATCGATGCCACTAAAAAATTCAAAAGGAAGAGCCAGTAGAGGAAATCAAGCGCAAACCCGAGCACCGAGGAGTAGGTTGCGAACGATTCCGGTATCTTGAAGTTTTCATTCAATATGGGCTCTGGCCTGAAACCGAACTGCCCCAATTCATTGGGCTTTAGCGTGAGGGTTAGCTCTTTCCCGCCCCTTTGCATAAGGAAAACCGTCGGCTTGTCCCGGCTTTTGTTTAGCTCCGAAAAAAGGCTCGGCACTCCGTTGATGTCGGCTCCGTTGATTTTCTTTATCACATCGCCTCCCCGCATCTGGCCGAACGCGGAGGATGGGTATTTCTGGCCGCAAAAGCTCGTCTCTTCCAGCACCTGCGCAACCCTCACCCCGATTACGCTATTATCCTGCAGCCCCGGGTAGAGTTTTTCAGTGACCGCCGGAAGGGCGGCAAAAGCCCCGAAAAGCACTAATCCAACAATCGCCATTATCGCAAGGTTTGCCATCGGCCCCGCGGCAAGAAACGGCAGCACCTTTTCATCTTTCGCTTTCGAGAGCTCTTTTTCTTCTGGCTCGACAAAAGCGCCGATTGGCAGAGGCCCTAGGAGCAAAACACCGGTTGATTTTATTTTAAAGCCGTGCCTTCTTCCGAGTATCCCGTGCATCCCCTCATGCGCAAGAAGAATTATCAGAAGCGAAATCCACGCGTGCAACGGGGGGGTTATGGGGACCCCCGGAATGCTCACTCCGGGTACAAGGGGCGCAACACCGGGGCAGCTTTTTTTGCCGATGAGATAGTTCGAGATTATTTCACTGCCCTGCAGCAGGAGGGAGAACAAAGTGAACCCCGCAAGCCCCATTGCGCCGAACGAGGCGACCATTAGCGGAAAATAAGGGCCGGCGAGCGCGCTTTTAGAAAGCCCGTTGCCTATCAGGGCGTCAACCCCGAGCATCGCAGCGCAGAGCACCGCGAACGAAGCGAGGAAAAGCCCCATCCTTTCCGGGAAACCTTTTTTCCTGCCGTAAAAAAAGTCAATGGAGAGCGCGCCGAACCCCAAAAAGAGGCCGATGAAGGCAAAAGCATCAAGGAACTTTTCGTGCCTTGCCATCCTGTCGAAAAAGGCGAGGGGCTTTCTCGTTTTTATGAGCGAGACAAGGAAATACGTCTCGGCTTTCGCGAATTTTTTGAGCAGCAGCGTCACTATTATGCAGATTGCCGAGAAAAGCACTGCAACCGACCAAAACCCCAGCTCCATCAACACCACTTTGCAGAAATAAAATAAGCCCGTAAAAACAACGCTTTACTCTAGAAAGTGGAAAAGTAAGTTTATAATAGTTGTTCTTCCAGAAGTAATATAGCTTAGCTGGTTTTTATGGCGGAGAACGAGGCAAAAAAGCAGGGCTCTTACGACGTTTACGACTATGTGTTCTCGCTAGAGGAGCAATTGCGCACGCTACAGGCTGAAAAGCAGATTTCCGCGGCGCGCCTGACACAGCTCCAGCTCGACATTGAAAGGCTGCGGCGCGAGCTGAACGAACTCAAAGTCCCCCCGCTCATTGTTGGCACAATACACGAGGTCCTAGAGGACGGCTCTGCAATAGTGAGGCACAGCAACGGCATGGAGTTTTTGGTGAAGGCGCAGCCGGGCATGGAAGGCTCGCTTGATTCAGGGAAGAGGGTTGCCATGAACCAGCGCAGCCTTGTAATTACTAGCATTTTGCCTGACAGCAGGGACTGGAGGGTGAACGCGATGGAGATAATCGAGAAACCGAAGATTACCTTCGCTGAAATCGGAGGCCTCGAGAATGAAATCCGCGAGCTCGAGGAAGCTGTAATCCTTCCTCTTACAAACCCCGAAGGCTTCGAGAGGCTTGGAATAGAGCCCCCGAACGGCGTGCTTTTGCAGGGGCCGCCCGGCACTGGAAAAACCCTGCTCGCAAAGGCTGTCGCAAACAAGACCAACTCAACTTTCATTTCGCTTTCAGGCTCGGAGCTCGTGCGCAAGTACATAGGCGAAGGCGCAAAGCTCGTGCGCGACCTCTTCAAGCTCGCAAAGGAGAAGAAGCCCGCGATTATTTTCATTGACGAGTTGGATGCTATCGGCTCGCACCGCTTCGCAACCGCCAATGGCGACCGCGAGGTCCAGCGCACGATGATGCAGCTTCTCGCTGAAATGGACGGGTTCCATGAAGTGAAAGGCGTAAAGGTGATGGCGGCAACAAACAGGCAGGACATGCTAGACCCAGCTCTTTTGAGGCCGGGGCGCTTTGATAGGCTGATACAGGTTTCGCTTCCAAGCAAGGATGCGCGCGCGAAAATCTTTGGCATCCACACTTCCAAGATGGCACTTGACAGGAAAATAGGGCTCTCCGAGCTCGCGGAGCTAACCGACGGCCTCACCGGCGCGGACATAAAGAACCTCTGCATGGAAGCAGGGATGTTCGCACTGCGCTCGAACAAAAAGAAAATCGAGCTCCGCGATTTCAACAGCGCGATACAGAAGGCGGCAAAGCCGTCCTTCGATGACAAGCCGAATGAGAAGATGTTTGCTTAGGCTTTCCGGTTTTTTGCAGTCGTATTCAATCTTCAATGGCTATAACGACAACATATGCTGCTTTTCCATCATCTGAATGGGCTACTCCGACACCCACCAAATCATAATCTGCAAGCTGCAGGGAATCTAACCTCTCCAACGATTCCTTAACGCCTTCCACATCGAAAACTTTGAACACTGAAAAACGGGCTCTGTCTACCGTTGATAACTCACTTATGCCAAATATGCGAAAAGGCCCAAAAACCCTATCCTGAATTGTAATGCCGTCTACTGGAGTGTACCAGTATATTTTCGATAAAATGTCTGGGTCAGTTTTCGCTTTGTTTTTTGCCCAATTCGCCAAGTAGGCCGCTGTATTGCTGGCTTTCGCATTCTCCTTAATCGGCGGCAACTTATTTGCAATCCTTATTTTCGCGATTTCGCTAATGATGTAAGCCTTGTTTGCCTTGGCCAAAGAACTCGCGGCTGCTGCCGAAGCCGTTATGGGTGCAGCGTTAGTGCCTTCGGCTTGGATTGTCCCCGCAACAATGGAGTTAGTTGAAACCGGTTGTATTTCTGGGGCAGGAGTTAACGAAGGAGTGGGTGTGATTGTTGCCGGAGTTGCCCCCGGGACTGTTGCTGCAGGCGTTGCTGCTGCAGCCGGGCTTGGCGCTGCCGCAGTTGAAGGTTCTGCTGATGGGGAGGTTGTTGCAAGGGTTGTAGAAGTAGAAGAAGTAGAATCTGTGGCTGCATTAGGGGGCGGCTGTTCTGCAGTTGCGACTTCTGCCTTGGCTATGGAAGCGGTCCCGGCTGCCGCGCTTGCCACTGAAGAAGCTGAAAGCTTCGCCGTGTCCACGCTCTTCAATGCTTCCTTTACAACCTTCAAGTCGAGCTCCGCAAGGCATTCGAGGATGGTTGAGCAGGTGGACTTTGCTTTTGCAGCTTCCAGGGCCTTTGCAGCCTGGACAGCCGGGTCTAGGTTCTTCAACTGCTCCTCGAATTTTGCTTTGGCTTGACTATACTTGACTAAACCATTTTCGGTAGACCAGAACTTGTGGAACTCTATCCCGCCTGCTTCCTGTTCAAGATCGACTCTCATCTGGCCTAAATCATGCGTGCCGGAAATGAACGAGTCACTTATATAAACAGACGGACCATCGTTCACCCATTCTCCAACCCAGTCTTTTGAATAATTCTTGATTTGGGGCTGGACGGAAAATTTTTCCAAAACCACTAACCTTACAAAATCAAACCTCCTTCCGTTGGAAGCAGTACCGTAAACCACAATCGCTTCATTCGGGCTTACATCAACCCTCTTTATTCCCGTATCGGAAGAGTTGAATGGCCATGGCAGTAAACTGGGGTTATATTCGTCGAGATCCGTTACAGTCGTGCCTTTGAATGGATAAGAATGCGTAGTTTTATAATCCGCAAGCACTACTGCAGAAATCAAGCCAGAAAGCAGGATTATTCCGGAAAAAGCCAGTAAAATGAAAACTTTCCTGTCCACGGCGAAAACACCTTGCAATAATGAATAGGTGAATGAGGCTCAATTTAAATGTTTGTTTCGCGAAAAAACTATTTTTTTTGGCAAACCATGCGAGCAAAGCCTACCAAGCCCAAACGCAGGCAGGATTCAAGCAGGGAATGTGTACGTTGCTTTGCAAAGCCGACCTCGCCGAGGCAAGGCTTACCGAAGGTAACCGTTCCCCTCCGAGGAGCAGCTCGGAGTCGGGTGCTCCCCCAACCGGAGCAGCGGTTGTG
>CAYJWI010000034.1:0-9046 GCA_964373815.1 uncultured archaeon
GGAGTTCACTTCTTCTGCAGCTCGAGCAGGGTTTTGCGGTTGGTTTCGAGTATTTTCTTGAGCAAATCCTGAAGTGCGAGGGTGTTCGCCTTTGTCTCCGCTACCTCTTTTTCGAGGCCCGAAATCCTCCTGTCAAGCGCAGATACCTGTGCCGATGCTTCCGGAGAGAGCATTGGCGAGGATGAGATTTTCTCGTGCAGCTGCTCTACATTTCTGTGGATTTCATCAATCTTCTCCGAATGCCCTTCAAGCATGCCCTGCGTTGCAGCATGGCTTGCTGCCTGCTCATCCGCGCTGGACTGTATGTCATCCCTTAAATCGTCAGTGGTTGATTCATCTTCTGCCTGCTCCGCTTCCTCTACGCTCCCCTCTTGTTCGGCCCCACCCTGGATTTCTTCATCAGATTCCCCTGATTCATCCCCGGCTTCTTCTTCGCCTTCTTCCTGCGCTTCATCTGCTTCGTCCTGCACAGGCCGGCGTGCTGGCGGAGCCTGCTGCCTTGCGGAGGGCTGCGGCCTTGGGCCCGAGGATCGCTTTGCCTCGTCGAGGAAGGACTGGATGTCCTTCTCCGGGAGCTTTATGCCCCTTAGCGTGATGCGGATGGTGTTGTCATCAATTCCTGAGGATACCATCCTCTTTACCGTCTGCAATACAACATCGTTCGAAACCATTCAAACCACTCTGGCCGTCGCCACTTTTTCGCACTATACTTTAGGCAAATTTATATATATTAAGTTATAGCCTATACTGTTCATGGACCTTTTCAAGATAGCGAACGGCCCGTGGGAAAAGCTTTTCGACGGCACGTTCCAGGGGCACGAAGTCCAGCTATATTCAAACCCCGAAAAAATAATGCTTGTCGCGATTTACGAAAAAAAACTGGACATCGTGGAGGGCGTAATTGTAGAGCTCTACAAGGTGTTCTATGCGAACGGCGAGGTCGAGTCCTTCACCCAGTCATTGCCAAAGGACGCGATGATAATAACCAAGCACAACGAAAAGGAGAACCTCAAGTTCCTCCTTCTCGGGAGCAAGCCCCTCTATGTGAAGTGGAACGAGGAGGAGTTCATCAAGGAAGTGGACCTTCTTGTAAAGAGGCTCTCGACCTCTTCTGAAATGATAATGGATGTCTCGAAGGCATACAGCCTCTCGCTTACGGAACTCTGGGACGCGCCCAAGGAGGCGAAGACGGCTTTCTTTTCAGAGCCAATGCTGGTCCCCCTGCTTGCGACCTCTTCGCATACCATGGCGCTCGAACAGCCAACCCTTAAGGCAATAACCAAGGGGGAAATAATTCTCGGCACCACAAAGGACGGCAAACCCGTAAACGAGCCGATGGCTTTTTTCACCAAGTGCCTTGTAACCGAAGGCAGCGCGAAGGAGCGAAGCAGGGTGTTGCAGGTCATCGGTGAGAGCGCGCTAATCTCGAATGTGCCGACGATTTTTTTTGACACTTCCCGCAAATTCGAGGCAATGAGCGAAGCGTCCAAACAGGCAGAGGAGCTAAAAAAGCAGGAAGTTGGACTTGATGCCATGGGCTTTTCCATAAGGACCTTTAGGCCGGGCAAAAATATCAAGGCTGACTTGAACCTCATAAAAGCCGGGCAGATAGCGGAAATTGTGGGAGCCGGTGACAGGGATTTTCCGAGAATTGTCAATGCCGCGGCAGCATCAAAACCCGCCCTTGCGGGGATGCAGGAGCTAATAGAGAGGGTTTCATCTATGCAGCAGACCGAGGAATTCACAGAATTCAAGATCGCGAAGGCGGCGAGGGTGCTAAGGGTTGTTGAAATGAAATACCCTTCGCTTTTCGGGGGGCAAAATGAAATAGCGGAAATGCTGAAGGCCGGATCTGGCGTTGGCAAGGCATCCATAATCGAGGCGGATTCGCTCGATTTGCAGGGCGCATCGCTTCTAACTTACACCCTTGTGAAGGGGATTTACGAATACGCGAAAGGCCGGGGCAAGGCTGAAGGGATTGGCTGCCTTCTCATAATACCAGACATCAACCTTCTAGGCGGCAACGGCGGGGCAGTCCCAAAGGAAATCGCCGGCATATTCAAGGAGTTTTCCGATTTAGGGGTCGCGTACGCGATAGGCTCGGAGCACCTCATAGATGTCGATGCTGAAATAAAAAAGGACGCTGCGGCAAAAATAAACATCATAGCGGGAAACGATGCAGGCGTGCAGGTCGCAAACAGGAAAGCATACCGCGTGATTGTGAGGCCGACGCTTAGCAAAGAGGCGGCGTGAAGAATTAAGTTTTTTGAAAAAGGTTTTTAGGGAATAGGAATTTCTGGTTTTGCCGCGAAAAAATTATTTTGGGATTATTTGGTTTTCTTTTCCTGCTTCGTGGTAGCTTCCTGCAAATCCTTAAGTGTTGCGAACTCGAGCGGGTTGATGGAATCGATAACATACTTGATTTCGCTGACCTTGTCAGCCTTCGCGTAAGTGGCCTTGATGTTCTCTACCTCCGACTGCAGCTGCATGAGCTTTTCAGTGTTCTCGGAAACCCTTGAGCCGATGTCCGCGAGCTCGCGCTGCAATGAGGAAGAGTCGCCTTCGCCGCCCTGCATGCGGCCTTCCTGCAGCCCCTTGACTTTCTTGTTTATAACCAGGAGGTTCCTTCCCAGGATTTTTTCATTGCGGACAAGGAATTTTATTTTTTGCGAAAGTATCAGTATGCTGCTGTTCAGAGCCCGAATGTCATCTGTTATCCTTGAGATTAGCGGCTGCGCCTGGGGCGAGAGCTTCCTCTCTGGGGCCTGCATTCCCGCAGGCATTCCGGGCGAGGACATCAGCCTCTGGTGTGGCGGCATTCTAGGGCACCTTCTGCATAAAAAACCTTTTTACAGCTAAATAATGGTTATGGCAAATAATAAGCTTAACGGGATGCTCCTCGACTGCTCTTACGAAGTCAACCAAGCCGGCAACGCCGTGATAAAGGTTTTCGTGAGCGACGAGAATGGAATGAAGGTTTTCAGGGACGAATCCTTCCGCCCGTACTTCAATGTAATCTGCAAGGAGCCTGAAAAGGCAATCAAGGCGATACTTGCGCATGAATTTCCAGAAAAAGTGAAGGCGCTCTCGGCCGAAAAAGTGCCAAAGGAGAACGCGCAGGGCTGCGTGAAGGTCTCGTTCAAAAACCCGCAGGACCTTGTCAAGGCAAGGGAGGAAATAGAGGGCATCGAGGGGGTGCTCGAGAAGAGGGAATATGACATCCCATTCGCAAACCGCTACCTCATAGACAAGGGGCTGCGGCCCATGGCAGGCATTGAGATAGAGGAAGAGGGCGGCTCCATAAAAAAAATTGCGGCCGGCGAGGGGCTGCACAAGAACAGGATAATCTCGCTAGACCTCGAGACATATTCTCCGGGGAGGTTTTCCGACCCGAAAAGGGACCCGATACTGATGTGCGCGCTCTCGACCCCGCAATGGTCGAAAGTCTACACCTACAAGAAAACCGGGGCCAAGGAAGGGATAGTGCTAAAGGATGAAAAGGAACTGCTTGAAAAGGCGTTAGAAGAGATAAGGAACCTCTCCCCGGACATACTGGTAACTTACAACGGCGACAGCTTCGATCTGCCTTACATAAAGGAGAGGTGCGAGCGCCTGCATGTGAGGTGCGATTTCGGCTTTGGCGGCGTGAGGGTTGTGCGCAAAGGGGTGTACAACGCATCCGAACTCGAGGGCAGCCAGCACCTCGACGCCTTCCAGCTCGTGAAGTTCATGGCAAGGATTGGCGCAGTGAGCCTTCTCAAGTTCGACCTCGAAAGCGTCTCCGAAAAGCTTTTTTCGAAGCCGAAGGAGAAAGTGAAGGCCGAGGAAATAAACGCGCACTGGGACAAGGGGGACATTGACAGGGTCGTGAATTACAACCGCGAGGACGCGGAAGTCACATTGCGCCTCGCGCTCGAATTCCTCCCCCTGCAGTTGCAGCTCTGCTCGATGCTGCGCCAGACACTGCAGGAAACCTGCAGGGAATCCTCCTCGCAGATGGTCGAGCAGCTCCTGATGATAAAAAGCTTCGAGCTCGGCTTTCTTGTCCCGAACAGGCCAACAGAGGCGCAGGTGAACCAGCGCACTTTGCAGACCTTTGAAGGGGGGTTTGTCAAGGAGCCGGTTTCGGGGCTGCATGAAAACATCGCGGTGCTGGACTTCCGCTCGCTCCACCCCACAATAATGATTTCGCACAACATAAGCCTTGAGACCTTGCGCTGCGGCCACGAGGAGTGCAAGAGCGGCGCCAACCTCTCGCCCGACAAGGACTGGTTCTGCACAAAGAAAAAGGGTTTCCTTGCGGGGATCTTGGAGGAAATACTCGCGGAGAGGATGAAGCTAAAGCGCGCCGTGAAGAAGATGGACAAGAAGAGCCCGGATTACCAGGCCCTCAACGGAAGGCAGCACGCGCTCAAGATTCTGCTCAATTCGCACTATGGCTATCTTGGCTATCCGCGCAGCAGGTGGTATTCGCGCGAAAGCGCGCGCGCTGTCACGGCATGGAGCAGGCACTACATAAGGGCAGTGATGCATGAGGCTGAGGAGAAAGGCTTCAAGGTGCTATACGGGGACACTGACTCGCTTTTTTTACAAGTTCCGAAGGAGAAGGTGGAATCCGATGTGCGCAAATTCATGGAATCCGTGAACGCGGGGCTGCCTGAAGCCATGGAGCTCGAGCTCGACGGCTTTTACCGGCGCGGGATATTCGTCACAAAGGAATCCGGCGGCGCCGCGAAGAAGAAGTACGCGCTCATAGATTTCGAGGGCAACCTCAAGATTGTCGGCTTTGAGTATGTGCGCAGGGACTGGGCGCCGATTGCAAAGAACACGCAAAAAAAAGTCATAGAGGCAGTGCTGAACGAGGGAAGGCCGGAGAAGGCTGTGCAGATAGCAAAAGAAGTGATAAAGGAGCTGAAGTCCGGCAAGGTCGCGAAAAAAGAGCTCGTCATAATGAAGCAGCTCAAGGCAAAGCCGGAGAACTATGATTCGCTAGGCCCGCACGTGTGGGCCGCGAAAAAGGCCATGCAGCGCGGAAAGGAAATAGGCGTTGGCACGATCATAGGGTTTGTTGTGACAAAGGGCAACAGCAAAAAAATATCCGACAAGGCGGAGCTCGAAGAGTATGTAAAGGAAGGCGACTACGACGCCGACTACTACATAAACCACCAGATCCTCCCAGCGGTGCTAAAGATTACCCGCGAGTTCGGCTATGACAAGGATGATCTGATGCAGGGCGGAAAGCAGAGCACGCTTTTCGGATTCAAGTAAGGCGGTGGAACAAATGCCAGTCTATCGAAAAGGGAAAAAAGCAAGGGTTAGAAAAGAAGGAAAACGCGTCATTAGGATGGGGGGAAGGAGGGTATATAGTAGAAGGCAAGAGTGGGCACTCGAAAGCACCCAATTCGGGGTTATTCGCTTTTTGTTCCCGTTAATATTTGGGGCAGGGCATGATGTTGTCATTGAGAGATACAAGGCAAAAGGCAGCCCGGTTGTTGTCCTTGACTGGGGATGCGGAAAAGGGGTGGCGGCAAATGGAATTGCGCAGCATTATGGCCCACTGGCAAAGGTCTACGCCTACTCTGCTGATTCATACCCGGAATGGGACACAATACATGCGGATGAATCAAAGCCGAGGCCAAAATTCATCCATGAAACTCAGTTGGGCCTATTGCGCTATTTCAAAAATGGCTCAATTGACCTTATTTACTCTTATGCCGGGCTCACGCACCTGGCAGGAATGAGGGAGCCTACAAGGGAAGCGATGAATTACTTTGATGGGCTTCTAGAAAAGGTTTCAAAAGGGGGAAAAATAGTCTTTGACACAGAGCTCACGCATCCAAACTTTGCCACAAACTTTGAGGCGGCATTCAAAAAATACTTCTCAGAAAAGGCTTCCTTATTCATTGAAGGCAAGGCCGTTTACATAACCAAAAAATGATTTGGGACTTTGCAAGCATTTTAAATCAGTTTCCAAGCGGAAAAATCTAGAGTGGTAGCATGGACAATGGTGTTGTTGCAAAGTACAAAAAGGCGGGGGAAATAGCCGCCGAGGCACAGGAGCTCGCAGCGAAAAAGCTCAAGCCCGGCGTGAACCTTTTCGAATTTGCGCAGGAAATAGAATCGGCGATAAAAAAGAAAGGTGGTTTGCCGGCGTTCCCGATAAACCTCTCCGCAAACAACATCGCGGCGCACTACACCCCCGCATTCGAATCGAAGGACGAAGTTGGGGAAAATGACGTAATCAAGGTCGACATCGGCGTGCACGTGGACGGCTTTATCGCCGACTCCGCGCGCACGATCGATTTTTCAGGAAAACATTCTGCGATGGTTAAGGCTTCCGAGGAGGCGCTTGAGAGCGCTGTGAAGGCAGTGAAGGAAGGTGTTTCTGTTGGTGAAATCGGCGGGGCAGTGGAAAAAGCCATCAGGGCAAATGGCTTCAGGCCGATACAAAACCTCAGCGGCCACGGGGTAGGCGAGTACGACGCGCACACCGAACCAACAATCCCAAATATCGCTTCAAAGGATTCTCGGAAAATAACCGAGGGCAGCGCATTTGCGATAGAGCCTTTCTGCACCGACGGAAGGGGGTATGTAAAGGAAGGGACGCAGGCAGAGATATTCCAGTTCCTCGAAAAAAAGCCGATGAGGAATGTGGAGGCTAGAAAACTGCTCGACTTCATAGAGGAAGAATACTCGAGCCTGCCATTTGCGGAGAGGTGGATACAGGGAGAACTTGAAATGAGCGATTTTTCGAGAAAAGCGGCATTCCGGGAAATGATGCAGAAGAAGTGCATAATGGCATTCCCCCTCCTAAAGGAAGAGGAAGGCAAAACCGTGACGCAGGCTGAAACAACGCTGCTGCTGCATGAAGGCGAGGTAATACGCCTGCTATAGTATGGCATCCGCCCCGAAAAGGGTATGTTTAAATTCTGTAATTTACAGAATTTGTGCATGCCCCGGATTTTTGCAAAAACCCTCTCAAAAGAAGTTATTGTAAACATAAACAAGAAGTTCTCTGATGGGACAATGAGGAATGAGGGTGAAATCGACCATATCGTTTACAAGGTGGCAAATACCAGGGGGATAGATAGAAAGTCTGCAACCTTGCTGATGGACATTGCAAAAAGGCATGCTTTTATTGATGGCAATAAAAGGACAGCTTATGAATCAATGCTTACCTTTCTTGAGATAAATGGAAAAAAACTTGAAGTAGGCGAAACATCAAAATTCAATGTTGTTGTATGGGCAGTAAAACCATATACAAGCCTTGAAGAAATAGTCACGTGGGTAGCGAACCATACGAGGAGTGATTGAAATGAAAATAATAAAAGTAAAGGGCAAACGTGAACCAATAACCATGGCGGAATGGAAGGACGTAAAGCATATTGTGGAGCGCCACCTCAAGGAAAACAAGGAGTTTTACAGCCAACTTGCTGAATTATAGTTTACCCCAATTGCAAAGGGAAATAATCAGTCTGCAATAAGCAGGAGCGCCAACCCCCCCCCAAAACAGCTAATTTAAAGTTTCCCTATAGCCAGTATTTTATTGGATTTAGAAAGCTGCTCCCATGGTGTAACGGATAGCATAAAAGCTTGCGGAGCTTTCGATCAGGGTTCGAATCCCTGTGGGAGCGCCTCAACCCTTTCGCCGGTTGGGAGCGACGGTCATTCCCTTGCATGGGAATAAGCCTTCGGAGTAGAGTAGTTTCGCAATAGTTGCGGGGGTCCCATAGCGGCAATTGGAAGCGGCTTAGGACCGCTTGGCTTAGTGCCTCCGCAGGTTCGAGTCCTGCCCCCCGCAATCTTTTTTATAGGAAAGAAATAGGAAACCCTAGCGCGGCAAATACCCCTTCGCGTGCTTTACGACAAGCGAAGAATCGAGCCAGAGCTTGTAGCCTAGTCCCTTCGCGCGCTCGGAGAAGAGCTGGTCCTCGGTTACAATGCCGCCGTCCGGAAGCGGCCTCAAGTCGAACGGCCGCGGCTTGAACTTTTCAAACACCTTCCTTGCGACTTCCATTTTCATCGCGCAGAACCCGAAGCCGATTGCATCCACTTCCATTATGCCCTTTAGCTCTTTCTCCTCGAGCCACTTGTATCGCTCGCCGGCTTTCCAGTAGGCGACAGGCTTTATCCCGTCATCGAGCGGGTTGTAATAAACCCCGGAGACGAAATCCTTCCCTGAATCGAGGTGGGCGAGGAGCTGCTTTACCTGCTCAAAAGTGAAGACGATGTCATTGTCAACCCAGAGGATGTAATCGAAGGAAAAGCCCTTGTTCTGCCCTTCGAATGCAAAAACCCTGCGCAGTATTTCGTTGCGGTTCTCGAAAATCATGGGCGAAGCCACTGCGAAAACAGCGCTGTTCCAGCCAAGCATTATCTGCCCTATGCTATTCGCAAAGGACTTGAAGAAGCCGAAATCGACGAAGCGGCCGCTCGGAACGCACAGGGCAAGGTTCTTTTTAGCCAAATTCACCACTAAAAGAAATATTGTTGGGAAGTGTTTTTATGCGTTAGGCAGGCCACTAATGAGCAGGCTACTGATGCTCACGCGGGTCAAGGGGATGCCTGTTCTTTGTGGCATCCTTGGCAAAACCCAGGGAATGCATAATGCTCCTGAAGACCCTTCTGAAAGGCATAATATAGCCAGATAGCGCTTTTCCCATATTTAAGGCTTGGCAGGCCTTTTTTTGGCCGGAAAAGAATTCACTTTGGCGAGATCCCCGGCATTAATAAACAAAAAGAGCGTACTTATTTCATGAACCCATGCGCCAGGGGGATAATGGAAAGGTTTGTCATTGCGCGGCTTAAGGAAGGGAAAAGGAAGCTTAGGCTGGTTGAAATAATCAGGAAGATTAACAAGGCGCACCCTGGCTTGAGTGACGTGACCATTGCACATGATATGCTGGGCTTTGCGAGATCACGTTTGCCTCCAATGGAGAAAGGTGACCTCCTCCCACGCCTAAAGGCGTGGGCTTCCCTGTATCTTAGGAGGCCCACTTGGTAAGGTTTGTTTGGTGTATATCTCCTTGTTTTCTGACATAGTCGC
>CAYJWI010000035.1:0-8385 GCA_964373815.1 uncultured archaeon
TAGTCACCTAATTAGTTGGTGGTCGCATGGCACAGGTGGTTATATTTCTCGATGATGATTATGACAGCAGGCTGCGTAGACTCGCAAAACAGCGCTATGGCAAGAAAAAGGCCGCAATGGCAAGGATTGTGAAAAGGGGAATAGAGCTCGTGGAAAGGGAACAGGAACGGGGGGAAGCGCACCAAAAACTGCTCGGCATGGTGAAAAACGCCAAAAAGTTAGGAATAGGGAAGTTCAGAAGGGAAGAAATCTATGACAGGAATATTGGTTGACACAAACATCCTCGTCTATCTTGCGGACATGGAGGATGGAAAGCACGAGGCCGCAACACAATGGTTTGAAGACTCGATCAAACATGAAGACAAGTACTTTGTCTCGTTGCAAAACCTGCGTGAATTCGCAAAAGTGGCACTTTCAAAGGCCGACATGGGCCCTAGCGAGGTCAATGGATGGGTGGAGTCATTCTCAAGGGTTTTCAGGGTGCTCCCTGATTCCAAAGAGGACATACTGATGGCAGTCCGGATTAGCCATGAGAACTCAATGCATTTTTGGGACGCGAACATAGTTGCCACAATGGAGAGGCATTACATCAAAACAATCATGACGGAAAACAACAGAGATTTTCGCAAATACAAAAAAGTAAAAATAGCCGAAATTTTCTCCAGCAGATAAGAATTAAATCCCGCGCAATGCTATTTGTAGCATGGAACTAAAGCAGGCCATCATAGTCAGAAAGGATTTGGGCATGTCCGCGGGGAAGATCGCTGCGCAGGTGGCGCACGCATCGCTTGAGGCATTCGAAAAAACCATACAGCAAAGCCCACGCTGGGCAGAGGAGTGGAAAGCCTCAGGCCAGGCGAAAATCGTGCTCAAGGTTAATGGGAAGAAGGAACTGCTCGAGCTGTTCGAGAGATCGAAGCGGGAACTCCCGACATCGCTCATAAAGGATGCGGGCAGGACGCAGATAGAGGCAGGGGAGCCTACGTGCGTCGCAATCGGGCCCGGCCCGGAGAGCGAGATAAACAAGTTTACCAAAGAGCTCAAGCTCCTATAGCGGCTAAATGGCAAATCCGGCAAAAGGTTGCTGAAACATCCGCGCAATTGTTTTTATGTGGCACAAGTACTCCGTCGGCATCGGGGCGGCGCTGCTCGCGGTGCTCGTGAGCATCGCGCTCTTTTCATTTCTCGGGTCTTTCCAGAGGGTTTTTCTTAGCAGCGAACTGCTTTCAAAAGCAAGCCCTTGGGGGATACTCGCAGTCTGCGCGATGCTTTTGTTTGGCGGGATTTACTTGTTCAACGCGGCTGGGAAAATAGTCAAGGAAACGGTGAAATGAATGGGATATAGGGATATGGTAAGGGACATCGTCAACGAAGCTGATGTCGTGCTCGAAATAATCGATGCGCGCTTTCCCGCCCAGAGCAGGAACCTCGGGCTTGAACAATCCGTGCTTACGAAAGGGAAAAAGCTCCTCATAGTCGTCAACAAGTCTGACTTGATTTCCCTGCGCGAGGCAAAAAGGGTAAAGGCAGCAGTGGGCCCGGGGTGCGTCTTTGTTTCCGCAAAAGCAAAAACCGGGATTGCAAGGCTCAAGGGCTGGATAGGCCAGCTCTCAGGCGATAGGGAGACAAAAATAGCGGTCACGGGCTATCCTAACACCGGCAAGAGCAGCATAATCAACATGCTAAAAGGGAGGAAAGCCGCGCGCACGTCAAGCATCGCGGGCTTTACTAAAGGAAAGCAGTTTGTGAGGATTAGCAGGAAAATATTGCTGATTGACTCTCCTGGGGTAATACCTTTCGAGGACAAGGATGAAACACTGATGGCGCTGCTTTCGGTAAAAAACCCGCACCATCTTTCAGACCTCGAGGGTACCGGAATAGAGGTCGGGGAGTTTTTGCTGAAGAGCAGGAAAGAGGAAATAGAAGGCTATTATGGGGTCAGCGCGGTTTCGGGAGAAGAGCTGCTGGAAAAAATTGCCTTCAAAAGAAACAAGCTCCTGAAGGGCGCAAGGCCGGACACCAACGCGGCCGCGCGGATAATCATAAGTGATTTCCAGGAAGGGAGAACGGGAAAGCGGCAGTCTTAGGCCAAAAGGGGCAGAAAGGCGAAAAAGGGGCTAAAAACGGGAAAGCGGCGAAACCAAAACTTTTTTTAAGGGAAATACCTCAAGTATAGCAAGCAAATCTGAAAATCATTGATTTCCATGCCTCCCGCCCAAAAATCTCCAAGCATAATCGAAACCATAGACAAGATGATAAGGGCTGGCGAGAGCGAAGAAAAAATAGTCAACACCCTAAAAGACCTTGGCGTAAAGTTGGATGACGCAAAAAGGCTTGTCGTGATTGCGCGCGGAAACGTCTTCTCTGTCATAAGGGGCGAGATAAGCAAAGCCGTGAAGAATGAAATGGTGGCGGCAGCACCGGAGATGAAAAGCGCGAGCAAGGAAGCCGCGCTCTCCGCAATACAGGAAGGCAGAGAGAAAATCTCCAAAAGCATAATGGGCGATTTGCAGGATTACGAGAGGAAGCTCGAGGCGCAGAACAAGTCCGCAATTGAGCAGATGAGCCAGAAAATGTCTGTGCTTGCGCAAATGCAGGAAAAAATGAAGAATGAAATTTCCAACCAGGGCAAGACTCTCCAGGAGCAGCTGAACCAGAAGATACAGAGGGTAAACGAGGCGCCGGAAAAATCACGGCAGGAAATAGCAAGCCAGGGCAAAACAATAATGGAGCAGATAAACCAAAAAATGGCTTCCCTTAGCCAGATGCAGGAAAAAATCAAGGCTGAACTTGCAAGCCAGAACAAGGCGATACAAGAGCAGCTAAGCCAGAGGGCGCAGAAGCTCGGTGAAGCCTCCGGCAAAGGCGGGCAGGAAAGCACGGGCCAGGCCAAAGCGATACTTGAACAGGTTAACCAGAAAATGGCTGCGCTTGCGCAGGCGCAGGACAAATTGAAGAGTGAAATAGCGAGCCAGAATCGGGCGATGCATGAACAGATAAACCAAAGGCTGCAGAAGCTCGGCAGCCCGCCAGAAAAAAACAGGCAGCCTGTAGAAAGCCAGGGAAAGGCAATTCTTGAACAAATAAACCAAAAAATGATTACGCTTACAGCGGCACAGGAAAAAATGAAGAGTGAAATAGCGAGCCAGAATCGGGAGATGCATGAACAGATAGCCCAGAAAATGGGGGAATTGTCCCAGATACAGGAAAAAGCAAAGGCAGGGGTAATGGCTGCGGCTGGGCCGTCGATAAAGAAAGCAGGCAGGGATGCCGCGCTTTCGGCATTGCAGGAGTCTGGCCAGCAGATAACCAAAATCATTACAGGTGACCTGCAGGAATACGAGAAAAAGCTTGAAGCGCAGAACAAGGCAATGCTTGAGCAGATGAACCAGAAAATGGCCGCACTATCGCAAATGCAGGAGAAAATGAAAGCAGAACTTGCAAGCCAGAACAAGGCAATGCTGGATCAAATGAACCAGAAGCTGCGGCAGGTCAACGAGGCGCCGGAAAAAGCGAGGCAGGACATACTAAACCAGAGCAAAAGCATCATTGAACAGATAAACCAGAAAATGCTTGCCATAAACCAGGTACACGAAAAGGCCAGGGGGGAGCTGGTTGGCGCGGTCAAGGAATATGAAAAGGGCCTTGAAGAAAGGAATAGTTCTTTTGAAGCGCAGATGGGGGACCGGATAAAGAAGGTTGAAGGCACCCCTGACAAGGCGAAGCGCGAAATCCAGGCGCAGGCAAAGGCGCTCTCGGAACAAATAAGCGAAAAACTCGTCACGATTGCGCAGGCACAGGAAAAGGCGAGAGCCGAAATCACCAGCCAGAATAGGGCAATGCAGGAGCAGGTAAACCAGAAACTGCAAAAGCTCGGCGAAACCCCGGAAAAAGCGAAGCAGGAACTCGCGAGAGAGGGAAAAGCAATACTTGAACAGATAAGCCAGAAGAGCCAGGCGCTTGCACAGATGCAGGAAAAGTCAAGGGCTGAAATGCAGGCAGCCCTCAAGGAGTTCCAGAAGACGGTTGATTCCCAGAACAGGGCACTTGAACAGCAAATCAACGAAAAGATACAAAAGCTCGGCAGCGGGCCGGAAGCAGCAAGGCGCGAACTGCAAAAACAGAGCAAGGCACTACAGGAACAAATAAGCGAAAAACTCGTCACGATTGCGCAGGCACAGGAAAAAACAAAATCAGAGCTCGCAAGCCAAGCGCGTGCCATACAGACACAGATGGGCCAGAGCATGGCGGCGCTTGCACAGATGCAGGAAAAAATGAAAGCCGATCTGGCGGAACAGAACAAGTCTGCCCAGGCCCAGCTCAACCAGAAAATCCGCAAGGCAAACGAAGCCCCGGAAAAAGCGAAAGAGGAAATCCTCAGCCAGAGCAAGGAAATAGTTGGGCAAATAAGCCAGAAGATGGCTGCGCTCTCGCAAATGCAGGAAAAAATGAAAAGCGAACTTGCAAACCAGGGCAAACTTTTACAGGAGCAATCGGCTGCCGGCCTGCGGGAAAACCAGAAGAGCCTTGCGGAGCAGGGCAGGGCGTTCCAGAGTCAGTTCAAAGAGAGCATGCAGAAAGCCCTGCAGTCCGCCGAGAAAACCCGCTCCGAAATACTCAGCCTCAACAGGTCTTTCGAGGAGCAAATAGGCGCAAGGCTCGGGCAGATGAATGAGGCGGAGGAGAAGGCGCAGAAAAAAATCAACCAGACATGGGACGCAGTCAGAAAGGTCCAGGCGGACATGAACGAGATAGGCATACGCGGGGTTGGCGGAAGGAACAGGGTAATCAGCTATGCAGTGGTCGCGCTCGGCCTCGTGTTCGGTGCGGGGACGCTCTACTTGTTCTACACCAGCCTGCAGACACCCTTCACCACCTACTCGCTCATCGTTCTCACCGTGATGGCGGTCATAACCGTGACGCTGCTCGTGGTCGGAACGCTGATTTGAAGAAAAAACGGAAATTGAATCGGGTTTTAAGGAAGCCGGATTTTAGATTAGGAAAACCCGCAGGCAAATTGAAATCTGAGAAACTGGTCAAACGCTTTTTTGCTTTAGCGCTTCCATCTTGTCGTATTCTGAAAGCGACTTGAGGGCGTTCTCGAGGTGCATTTTCCCGCGAAGGCTCCTCTCCTTTTCGTAGAGCTTCTGGACTTCCCTTACAACAAGCTCGAACTCTATCATGCAAACCAAATAAAATGGGTTCAAGGGATTTTTAAAGAGAACTAGTGCTTTGCAAGAACGCTCTGCTCGCCTATGAGGACTTCGAATGGCACGCCTTTTTTCTGGGCATCATTGAAGGAGAGCGAGTAGCGCTTTGCCTTGTTGAAGTCAGAGGGCTTTACGAAAAACCACCCCTTGTTCGGGTACTTCCAGGCCACAAAAATCTCGGCGCCCGCAAGCTCTTTCCACTTGAATAGCTCCTGCATCTGCTCCGGGGAGATGCTAAGATGAGGGCTCCTCCATGCCTTTGCCTCGATTACAATCGAGCGGCCTTTGCCCATCACTATCAAATCAGGCATCGGGAGAGCATTTTTCCCAGAGCCGGCGGTCCTTGCCACGGCAAAGCCCTTTGACCAGAACATGCGAATGAGCTCCCTTTCGGCATTGGCCCCCTTGTTGTAGCGCGTCATGCCATCAAGTGGAGCACTCTTGCCTTTAAATAGCTATATTGGCCAAAAAGAGGGGTTTTAAGGGCAATTGGGGGGTTTTGGGCATTGACATTATCCTTAATATAGGTTTTGCGGGGAAATTACTAATTAGTGCCAAAATAGGCACTTGATAGCATTTAACGAAAAAATCAGGGTTAATGCTTTGGAAATAGGTTTGAAGTTTGACGGTTAAAAAGCCTGAAACAATGGAAAATGCGGAGTGCATCCTCAAAGCCGAGATTATTCCCGGCTCGAGGAAGTTTTGTGCAATGGGTTTGAACCCATTTGGACAGGCGCACTCAGAATCAAGGTGGGGGAAAAAGCCCTCAACAGAAAAGCCAACAAAGAGCTTCTTGGCGAACTTGACGAATTGTTTCACGCAAAAACAGCGATAATCCACGGCGAAAAAAGCCACAGGAAAAAAATCCTCGTAAAGGGGATATCGAAACCGCAACTTGACCAAATTCTCCAAAGCAACGCAAATCCCTGATTCTACAAAAAAAGGAGATGGAGAAGATGGCAAAGACTTACATAAACACCGTAAAGTACCAGGTGAAAATAAAATTTGAGATTGACGGCATAGTGGACAAACCCGACATAATCGGCGCGATTTTCGGGCAGAGCGAGGGGCTTCTCGGCGACGAGATGGACCTTAAGGAGCTGCAGAAAAACGGCAAGCTTGGAAGAATAGAGATAAACCACACAACTGCAATGGGCAGGACAAAGGGCGAGATAATAGTCCCATCCTCTATGGACATGGCGGAGACAAGCCTTCTCGCCGCCGGGATTGAGAGCGTCGACAAGGTCGGCCCGTGCGAAGCAAAGCTCGAGATACTCGACATCGAGGACACGAGAACCGACAAGAGGAAGGAAATAAAGGATCGGGCAAAAGAGCTCCTCAAGAGGATGATGGAGAAAAGCGCGCCCGAAACCCAGATGCTAAGCGAGGAAATACGCGAAGATGCGCGCGCAGCGGACATTGTCGAATACGGCACGGACAAGCTTCCGGCTGGGCCTGACATAGAGCAGAGCGCCGAGATAATCGTAGTCGAAGGAAGGGCGGATGTCCTGAACCTTTTGAAGAACCAGATAAAGAATGTAATAGGCATGAACGGCTCCAACATTTCACAGACCATAATTGACCTCTGCAATAGGAAGGAAGTCACGGCATTCGTGGATGGCGACCGCGGCGGGGAGCTGAACTCAAGAAAGCTCGCAAACATCGCGCGCGTTGCCTACATTGCAAAAGCGCCTGACGGAAAGGAAGTCGAGGAGCTTACAAGAAAGGAAATAATCCAGTCCCTCAAAAAGAGGATGAAGGCTGAAGATGAACTCCGCGAAAAAAGCGAGTTCCGCGAAAGAAGGTTCGACCGCCCAAGGTTCGGCCAGAGGGAAGAGAGGCCTTTCCCAAGGCCAAGCGCTGGCATTAGGGCTAGGGAATTCGGAAGTGGGCCAAGAAGGCCGCTCAGAGAGGAAGGCGGCATGGAAATGCACGGGGGCCAAAGGCCTCGCCCATGGCAGGAAGGAGCGGCACAAAGGGTTCCTTTCATGCAGGAAGATAACAGGCCAGCGCCAGTGGCATCACTCTCAACCGAAGAAGAGGGCGCTTTCAAGCCAATCATGGAAACCCTGAGGGGCTCTATGAAGGCAAAAATCGTGGGCGAGAACAACGAAACCCTCGGAGAAGTGAAAGTTAAGGACATTGTGGCAGAAGTTGGGAAAATTTCCGGCGCAAAGGCGATAGTCTTCGACGGAGTCGTCACAAAAAGGCTTGTCGATGCAGCGGAGAAAGCCGGGATAAGGTTTGTGGTGGGGGCAAGGAAAGGGAAAATAGAGGGAAGCGGGAACGTAAAAGTTTCCGCGCTTTAAATTTTATTTCCTTTTCTTGTAGGAAAACTTTTTCTGGACATCCGGAAGATCCCTAACCCTTTCCTCAATCGGAAGGACTAACTTTCCGGTCCTATAAAGGAAATAACCAACGAAGAGCACTGCTAGCCAGAAGAGTATTGTTGCAATAGGCACAAGCAGGCCGCTCCAGAATTGCCGCGCTGTAAGCTTTGGGGTCTCTTCCCTTACGACAATCCCTGTGGACTTGTAGAGCGTGTCAGCGCATGAATTGAAATGCACCCTCTGGTCGGCTATTGACTGGTCGGAATCTATTCCCTGCACGCAGTTGCCGTAATACTTCATGTTGTCCCAGGAATCGAACATCTTGGCAGAGCCGTGCACGAACATCAAAAACGCCGCAAAAAGTATGAATGAGCCTATCAATCTCGGGAGGTGAACATCCCTTCCCGCCACCCTGAAATAAATAATCCGCCTCACAAAACCACTGCAAGTATTAATGATTATTCACTATTTAAAGGTTACTTTGGGATATTGGATTTAAGGAGCTGTAAAAAGCCTGGCAAGGGATTCTTTTCTTTTTGGCCAAGCTTTTTCTTTTCTTCGGAGAAGAAAAGAAAAAGGTTGGGCCGGTGGTCTAGCGGTTATGACGCATCGTTTACATCGATGAAGTCGCAGGTTCGATTCCTGCCCGGCCCATGCACCGCCCTGCGCGGTGCAGGAACGTACGTTTTCGCCGGCCTTTCTCAAAAGGCCGGATTCCTGCCCGGCCCACTTGCCATCAAAGGATGGCAAAGTAATCCGTTTTGCCGGCTTTTTTCAAAAAGCCGAATGAATGAGATAGGGGCTCCGCCCCTATGACCCCGTGAATTTACTCCGCGGGCCCTTCG
>CAYJWI010000036.1:0-8346 GCA_964373815.1 uncultured archaeon
CCTGAAATAAATGCAGTATAGAAATGCGGTGGCCCAATTGTTGCCCGCAAATCGGGCGGCCTATGTGTCCTTCTTGAGGTACTTTTGCATATACTTGTCCAGCTCCGACTGCTTTATCGTCTCGAGTTGCGGGCAGAACTCCTCGGTGCTTCCGGTGGCTACAACCACTCCCGTTTCCGGGCTGCAATCCTCCTGGGCAGCGAACTCCGGCTCGCACAAAACAAGCATGAAGTTGTAGTCCCCGGTCTTTGCCTTAAAGTCCCAATATTGCCCCCTGATACGGGTGCCGACGAGCGTTATTCCCTGCTCTTCCCACATGACCTGGTTCTTTGCATACTCGTGCTGTACTGTTTTGCCAGTGGCATAGTTGAGTGCAGGCACAAATAGCCATATCTTGGATTGTTCCGGCACAATGTTGTCCTTAGTGTTCCTTATCTTGTATGCAAGCGTGTACTTGCCGGTTGCGTCATTGTAAACGCATTTCTCCATGCTTGCGTTGAAATCGTATTTTGCCTCAATCGGCATGCCGCCGCACTGCAGCGCGTTCAGTTTGCTCGAAAGGTAATAGCATTTTCCGCCAAGGCACTTGCCGCCTGACCTGAAAGTATTGCCATCACAGCTATCTGCGCATTCTATGCCTGCGCAAAGGTCCGCGCCTCCGGCAGCGCTTTGTCTGGCTGTGCCGCCAGCCCCCGCTTCCTGCTGTTTTCCGGCCTTGCTGCAGTCGGATACGACATTATAATCTAGCGGAATTGAGCAAAAGTTGGAGAACTCCGCGCACTCGCCCTTCGGCGAAACCGCGTAACCCGGGGTCTTTATGGGGCAGTCGGCTGAAAAATCTTTTTTTTCCGGGTTGGCTGTTTGGGAGGAGCACCCTGAAATAAAGAAAAGCATGACGGCTGCACAGGCGAGAATGTAATTGCGCATCGAGAGTATTACTATAATATGTTATTTAAGTGGTTTTCGCCCATGCGGCGGCATGCGGCCAGATTTTTGCCATGTTCCCATTTTGCAGCAAAAGCGGCTTTTCCGCTAAGCTTTATTAACCGCCTCTTCGTTCTCTTTTTGTCATGTCCAAGAACGTCATAAGTTCGTACAAGGCTTTTGCGGAAAGGTTCAAGGTCCCGAAGAACGAGGAGCGCGCGGAGGCGCTCAAGCGCTACTTCGCGCGCGGAGGCGTGATTTCGGCGGTAAAATCCTCAAAGGATGGTTGGCCAAAGCTCGTCTACCCATCGCCATTGAGGCTCGATGCGCAGATAAAAGAGCTCGATGCCCTCAAAGCCCAGTTCGAGTCGAAGGACAGGGAATGGAAATCCAAGCTCTCTGGCGCAAAGTCATACCACACGCGCCACCAGGTGCTCAAGTTTTCAGAGCCGCTCTACTGGCAGCACGTGGCAAAGAGCCTTACGGATTCCGATTACAAGGAAGATGTAGGCAAGGTTTCTCTCCCTGTCCACCTCTCGGCAGACCCTAAGTGGAAACCCATGATAAACATGTTCGTAAATGATTTGGAATATAGAAAGAATCTCGTGGAAACCGTGCAGACAAGCATCGTCTACAAGAAGGACAAGAGGGTGGCAAAGTACGCAGATGTTCTAATAGAGCTGCGCAGCGACATTTCCAGTTCGAAAATCGGGGAAATTTCCAAAAAGCTCGAAGCGCTAAAGGAAGAAATCGGCGCGCTAAAGCTCATCCGCAAGTGGGCGGCGGAGTGAGCGGGTTCCAAAAACCAGGGCACGCCTGCTTCAAAATTCTCCGGGCTTTAGTTCCCTTACAACGCCCCCTTCAACTACGAGGACATGAGAAATTTGTGTGGGGTGCCTCACTAGCCCTTTTCCATGGAGCTTCCCGAATATCGGCATTTCTGATCTAATCCCGCCGAACTTGAAAACAACAGTTTTTTTGCCGACCGCGTACTCAAGCTCCCCAAATTTTTTCATTACAAGTTCAGGCAGGACTGCTGTTTCCCGCCGGGTTCGTGGTCGGCCTCTGGCCTTTTCTGTTGGTTCATCTGGCTTGCCGGGTTTTTTTGGCTGCGTTTCGCGTTTCTGCTCTAACTGTCTTCTTGGCGATCCTGTGAGCATCCTCTCCACTTCCTCATCCAGCCATTTCCTCCCTGCCTCTTCTCCCATATGAGCCCTTAATGTAGCACCTATTCGCGCTTCTAGGATTTTCTCGCCCAATCTTCTATCTCTAACCCATTCCGGTTCCAGCGCACGCAGAGTTCTGTATTTATCCATTGCTTTTTTTATTTCACGTTTTATCGGCTTGGGCAAGTAAACACCTTTTCCTCTTGTTATTAGTAAAATATCTAGGGTGTATAAAAGCTTTCCAAAAAATGCCGCCCCGCACCGGCACTGAACCCCTTGCCCCCATATATAAATGCTAGGACCGAAAGGTTGTAGAGGTGATTTGAAATGCACATTTTCAAAATAGTAAGGTTCGTAGAAGGCCTCCACGGGGAGCAGCACCCCAAGGCAAAGGTTTTGAGGCTCATTTGAGGTGATGGGATGGCAGAACCAAAATCCCCTAAAATGAAGTTTTCTGCGGGCGGTATCCAGGTTGCCATATGGGAAAATACGACCAAGGAAGGGAAGGCGTACAATACTGTCTCTCTTGACAAGAGGTACAAGGTAGGGGAGCAATGGAAGTCCACCAATTCAATGAAGGTGAACGAGCTTCCGAAAGCGATACTTGCGCTCCAGCGCGCATACGAGTACCTTTCGCTGCGGGAACAGGAAAGCGCATAAGGAGGTTTTTTCAATGTGCGAATTCGTAATACTAAAGTTTGCCGGCGACAATCTCGCGAGAGAGTATAAGGAAATGTGGGCCGCGAATTAGCCATGCTCTGGGCTTTAAAAAATTCCGATTGGAATCATTATTATGGATGTTCTTGAATTAGTGAAAAAGCACAACGGCTTCGGCTCCTTCAACCCGATGCAGGAAAAGGCGATTTCCGCGGGTGTTTTGGAAAAGAGCCTAGTGGTGAGCGCGCCTACGGCTTCAGGCAAGACCGTTGTTGCGGAGATTGCCGCCCTCAATTCCGTTTTGGGCGAGCGCAAAAAAGTCGTCTACACATGCCCGCTGCGCGCGCTCGCATCCGAGCACGGGAAGGATTTCAGGAAAAAGTACGGCGATTCGCTTTCAATAAAATCCGTGGTAAGCACGGGGGATTTCGATTCAAGCGGCACGTTCCTTGGCTCGAAAGACGTCATTTTCACGACTTATGAAAAGCTCGATTCCCTCATAAACCACAAAACCGACTGGCTCTCGCAGATAGGTTTGCTCGTAATAGATGAAATACACTCCATCGGAACAGACCGTGGCCCGACCCTCGAAATGCTTATCACAAAACTCCTTTTCCTCAACCCCAAAATGCAGGTGCTCGCTCTCTCGGCGACAATCCCGAACGCGAAAGAGCTCGCGAAATGGCTCAAGGCAGGGCTGGTTGAGAGCGATTACAGGCCTGTGAAATTGCGCGAAGGGGTTTTCCTTGACGGCATGATTGATTTCCAGGACTCCGCTGATGAGATTGCGCTCGAGGATGACGAGGTTTCCTCCATCGCGCTTGACACTTTGAATAAGGGAAAGCAGGCCCTCATTTTCGTGAACACAAGGAGGACGAGCGAATCAATGGCAAAAAAGCTCGCGGCACTCACTGAAAAAAAACTCACGCCAAGCGAGAAGATAGTGCTCGAAAAGGCCGCGAAAAGGGCGCTCAATGTCCTCGAACTCCCGACAGAGCAGTGCGAAACCATTTCCTCTCTCATAAGAAGGGGCGCGTGCTTTCACAACGCTGGCCTTCTGCAAAAGCAGCGCGACATCATAGAGGATCTTTTCAAGAACAATTACATAAAATTCATTTCCTCAACCCCTACCCTTGCGGCAGGCGTCAACCTTCCAGCTTTCCGCGTCATCATACATTCCCCCTACCGCTACAGCGGCGCTGGAATGGAAAGAATCCCTGTAAGCGAGTACAAGCAGATGGCTGGCCGTGCCGGCAGGCCCAAATACGATTCCGCAGGAGAGGCGATAATGCTCGCAAAAACCGAAGTAGAGAAGGACGATTACACAAGCTACTTCATCAATGGCGAAATTGAAGAGGCCGTCTCGAGGCTTGGCTCGGAAGAGCAGTTGCGCTTCCATCTGCTCTCAACAATTGCAACTGGCTTTGTCTTCGATTTGGAGTCCGCTGAAAAGTTTTTTTCCGCGACATTTTACGCGCACAGGGAAAGCGGGGTCGCCTCCCTTTTCCCGAAAATAACTTCGGTTGTCTCAAAGCTCGAGGAAATGGGGTTCGTGAAAACTTCCGAAAAAAGGATTGACGCAACACCTCTCGGAGTGAGGGTCTGCCAGCTCTACCTCGATCCCCTCTCAGCTTTTACCATTATAAATTCGCTCAGGAAAAACAAGCCAAACGACCTCGCCTACCTTTTCACCATTTCGAACACCACGGAATTCTACCCCCTGGTTTCGGTGCCGAGGCAAAAGCAGGGAGAGCTGTGGGAGGCCATGCAGGAGGACAAAAACCTGCTCCCAGTGAATGTTGATGCCGAAATGTTTTCAGACAACGATTTGCTCCCGAAGTACTGGACAAGCACCATGCTAAAGGATTGGGTTTCTGAAGTGCGCGAGCAGGAAATAGTCGAATCCTACAAGGTCCAGCCGGGGATTTTGCGCGCAAAACTGCAGAACGCTGACTGGCTCGCGTTCTCCTGCCTCGAGCTCGCAAAAGTGCTCTCGCTAGAGGCGCATTTCGCGCCGCTCAACAAGATCCGCAAGCGCCTCCAATCCGGGATACGGGAAGAGCTGATCCCGCTGTGCGAACTCAAGGGAATCGGGAGGGTGAGGGCAAGAAGGCTCTGGAATGCCGGAGTTAAGGGAATTGCTGATGTGAAGAAAACCGATGTCAAGGACTTGGGGAAAGTGCTCGGAGAAAAAGTGGCTTTGAGGGTCAAGCAGCAGCTGAGCGCTGCGAAATAGTTTTTGTGCACAATACGGGTGCTTGTGCTGGCTGCCTCTTTTTACCCATGAGAAAATTATGGATTAAGCCCTTTATTATTCTTGGCTTAGAATCAAAAAATCTAGTTCGCCGCCGCGAGCTCCTTTTCAATGAGCCCTTTTATTTTTGCGGCATCGAACCCGAGCTTTATGAGCCGCGTCTGGCCCTTGATGCCTTTTCCGGACGCGGTTGAGAGTATCAGGCCGTACATTTCAAGCTCGTTGATGTACTCGCGGTACCAGCGCGCGCTCACCGTGCTTTCCTTGAACTTTTTCGAAATCCTGCAGTACTCGTCGTAAATTTCCCCAGAGAAAAGCACGCCTTCCTCGGTTTCGCCGGTTATCTTCGGCTGCGGCTTTTTTGTAAGGGTTAGGCATGCGATTGCATAGAGCACGAGCTGCTCGTGCTCGGGGAGGGTTGAGACCATGTTGAATATTATTTCCTCCTCGACCTGCGCCTGCGCTTTCTTCACTTCCTTATCAGTTATCCTTCCGAGGTTTTTCCTGTCCGCAATCTCTCCTGCTCGCAGCATGAGCATTACCGCTGTTCTAGCATCGCCCGATTGCTGCGCAGCTATTGCAGCTGAAAGGCTTATTGCGGATTCATCCACGCTTCCCTGCCTGAATGCCTCCTTTGCCCTCTGCCGCAGTATTTCCCCGAGCTCTTCTGCGTTGTATGGCGGAAAGACCATTTCGTGCTCGCAGAGGCTGCTTTTCGTGCGCGGGTCGAGGCGCTCTTTGAACATCAAATTATTCGATATCCCGATTATCGTGACGCCGCCTTTATCTATTTCGTCATTTCCACGTGTAAGGCCGTAGACAAGCTCGTCAATGTCCTTTACCTTGTCTATTTCATCGAGCACTATCACGACCTGCCTTCCCTTGCGCGCGTAATCAATCACTTTTTCGTAAACAAAGGAGGCTGAGTAGCCGAGGAAGTTCTCTTCAGGGTAGAAGTCCTTCACTATTTTGCTCAAAATCCTGTACTTGCTGTTGTGGTTGCGGCAGTTCACATAGTTCCCTTCCACCGCTATGTTGCGCGAAACCGCGAAATCTAGCAGCTGCTGCATCACGTGCTTTGTGACGGAGGTTTTTCCCGTTCCGGTTTTGCCGTAAATGAAGACATTGTCCGCCTTTTTCCCCTTTATTGCCTCCGAGAGCACGTTAGATATCTGCTCTATGTACTTTTCGCGGAAAGGGAGGACTTTTGGGGTGTAGTGCGGGGTTATGATGTTTCGGTCGAGAAAAAGCGTTTCGCGGGCGAATTCGCGCTCAAAAATGTTCTCTTTCGCCTGCTGAACCTGCAAAAACAATGCCCCCAAGTGAAGGGGGGGGGATTGGGTTAAAAAAAATTCGGGTTGTGGAAGCAAACCACTTCCGGTAATGCGATTCGCTTTCCTTACTCCTGCGTTGCCTCGCGCAGGGTGGCCCCGACCACTTCATATCTTACCCCATTTGGAGCGCGCACGTACCTGCCGATATCACGTGAACTGAAAATCGTTTTTCTCGCCGTTCTGCTACCCCATGAAAAGTTCACATGGGCGCTTGTCACCCTATAGTCAAAACCGGCTATTTGGCGCATCTTTTTGTATTCTTCTGTCTTACTTTTCCTTGGTGCAGCTCGCCTAACCGTTGTGCCCCTGGTAAGCTCTTTTGGGTTGACTCTTCCGCTTGCAATGTCTGCCTGGAGCAGCTTAAACTCCTCTTTGTCCTTTGCCGCCTTCCTGCGTGCACGTATTTCCCTCTCTTCCTCGCCCACCCTTTGCTCATATTTTGCCTTTATCTCCGCTGCGGATCTTTGGAGCTGCGGGCCGAGCCTCGCCAAGACTTCATCCGCTGTAAGCCTCGGGCCTTTGGTATACGTGAGTTCACTTATCGCCTTCAAATTCATGCTTATGGGAATCCATCCCGGAACCTTTGTCTGGCGCGCAAGTCTGTCTATAAGGGAGTTGAATTCCTCTTCGCTTGCAAACTTCCCTGCAATGTTTCTTTTGTCCCGGAGTTCCTGCTTTATTTCATCAATCCTGCCAAGATTTCTGTCTTTTGTTCCCACTGACCTCTCAAAGTAAGTCAGTACCGGACCGATGACATGCGCTTCTTCCCTCAATACTTCAACTCCTTGTTTTATCCCTCCAAGCGCTTCCACAAGCCTTAGAGTGCCGGCATACCCAAGCCCATCCTGCAAAGCGCGGTTAAGCATGGAGTTCCCTGTCCTTGAAAAAACCTGGGCGTTCACATATGCCGTTAGATATTTGCTGTCTGGTGCCATTACAAGCTTGAATTTTCCTTTCTCCCTGTGCCTTTGGTCAGTCCCGCGCCTTGGGGTTTTAGTGCTGGGCTCCACAATCCTTTCCTTGACCTGCCCTGTCGGCTCCCCAAGGTTTTTCCCGGGAAGCTGGCCTTTGAGAACGGCGTCCTTAATAGCGGCTGCCTGCATCGCAGCACGATATCTCTCGTTGAAGTCCCTAATTTGTCCCTTTAAAACCTCGACCCTTGGTGTATCCCCTCTCGCGGAAGCAATAAGGTACTGTTCTTTCAGGGCTCTGCTTTCAGCAACCATTTCCTGAAGTCTCTGTGCCTCAATAGGCTGCGCAGCGACATGCCTTTCATGCTGCGAAATCGCAACTCCCTGTCTGTTTCTTCTCGGCCTCGGCATAAAAATCACTTTTTATTAAAAGAAATGTCGGGAAGTATAAAAACCTTCATGCCCTATAATGTTTTTACATTTTTCCCGAAGTTTATGGTTTTCTCTCCCACGGCGCCGGTATTTCGCCCTCTTTTGGCAACCTTAGCTCTCCGCCCTCGACTATGAAAAAAGTCCTGTTGGGCATCGTGCTTGGGCCTGCAACCATCCGTAACATTGTTTTGCCAGCTTCTCTAATACTGTTTATCCGTATCTTCTCAATTCTTCCCTTTACTATAAAGTGGACACTCGTGGGCTCTATATAGTAATCAATCCCTCGTATTTTCTTTATCCTGCCAACCCTTCTTAGGGTTTCTAACCGCGCGGTTTGGCTGGTTTCAGCCTCGATTTGCCTTTCCCTCAAAATTTGTTCGCGCCGCATTCCCTGCGCGGCAGCCTTAATTTGGCGTTCTTGTTTTCCCCTCTCCCTGCTTGCCGCGGCTATATGCTTTGGCATGGCTTTTCCTCTCGGCATGAAATCAGCTTACTATGAAATGATGCTGCCGGGTTGTATAAAAGCTTTAGCCGGCCATCTTGCGTAAGCAAAGCCTGCCAAGCCAAAGCGCAGGCAGGTTCCAGCAGGCTGATGTACGTTGCTTTGCAAAGCCGACCTCGCCTAGGCGAGTGTCGGGTGCTCTCCCAACCGGAGCAGCGGTTGGGGG
>CAYJWI010000037.1:0-7935 GCA_964373815.1 uncultured archaeon
TAAAACAATTCAGGGACTTTCATTCCTTTGCCATACTGGGATTTTGGATATTTTTTGGCAGGCATTGGCGGAAATTTCAGTCATAGGCTTTTATTTCCTTTTCTATGAGCCTGCCCATCTCCTTTGTGCCCACAAGCTTTTTGCCTTCCGAAAAAATGTCCTTTGTCCGATGCTCCTGGATGACTTTTTCAACCGCTTTTTCTATCCCAATGCAAGCCTTTTCATTCACTAAAGTATGGCGAAGCATCATTGCGCCGCTAAGGATTGCCGCTATTGGGTTTGCAGTATCCAGGCCAGCGTACTTGGGTGCCGAGCCGTGTATCGGCTCATAGAGGCCGAAATTCTTGTCATTGAGCGAAGCGCTTGGGAGCATGCCAAGCGAGCCCGTGATTATGGAGCTCTCATCGCTTAGTATGTCGCCGAAAAGGTTGCCAGTGACGATGACATCGAACTGCCCCGGGTTTTTTATTATCTGCATAGCGCAGTTGTCGACATACATGTGCCCGAGCGCGACATCCTTGTACTGCGCGTGCACTTTCTCTACCTCATCACGCCAGAGAGTGCTTGTGTAGAGAACATTTGCTTTGTCTACCGAAGTCACTTTCTTCCCCCTCGTGCGCGCGAGCTCGAACGCCTTTTTCGCAATCCTCGAAACCTCGGGGCGCGAGTATTTCATGAGGTCGCTTCTCCAAGTGTTCGCCTCATCCATGTCCTTCTTGCCGAAGTAAACATCCCCTGTAAGTTCCCTTACGATGAGAAAATCAAATCCACTGCCTATGATTTCTTTTTTGAGAGGCGAGGCATCCAAAAGTGCGGGGAAAATTTTTGCGGGCCGAAGGTTCGCGTACAAGTCGAAGATTTTCCTAAGCGGCAGGAGGGCTGCGCGCTCTGGCTGTTCTTGCGGCGGCAACTTGTCCGCGCGCGGGTCGCCGACTGCACCTAAAAGGATTGCATCAGAGTTCCTGCACAGCTCTAGGGTTTCTGGGGGAAGGCAAACGCCTTTTTTGTCGTAAGCGGCATAGCCGATGAGTGCCTCTTCGAATTCAAAATTGATGCTGAATTTGTCCGCAACCGCTTTGAGGCAGAGCACTGCCTGCTGCACTACTTCAGGGCCGATGCCATCGCCTGCGAGCACTGCTATTTTTTTTGCGCCATTCTTTGCACCCATTTTAGCACTTCCACAAAGCCGGGATTTTTTTCAAAATCTTTTTCCGAGGGTATTTTTGCATGAGAATTAATTCTTTTTGCAGTTTCTTAAAGCCGCCTCATTTCTTCTTGAACAGCTCGCGTATTTCCCTTCCGACCACCTCGATTTCCTTGGCGTTCTGCTCCTCGCGCAGCCTCTTGAAGTTCTTGAGCCCTGCGCGGTATTCGCCCATCCACTCGTTCGCGAACTTCCCGCTCTCGACATCAGCGAGGATTTCCTTCATCCTCTTTCGTACTTCAGGGCCGATTATGGATTTGCCCCTCGTGCGGCCGCCGTACTCTGCGGTGTTGGAAACCACATGCCACATGTGGGTAAGGCCTCCTTCATACACAAGGTCGACAATTAGCTTCATTTCATGCAGGCATTCGAAGTAAGCCATCTCCGGAGGGTATCCCGCTTCCACGAGAGTCTCGAAGCCTGCCTGTATGAGTTCGGAGAGGCCGCCGCAGAGAACCGCCTGCTCGCCGAAGAGGTCTTCGTAGGTTTCCTGCTCGAAAGTGCACTCGAGGCACCCGGCCCTCGTGAAACCGCAGGCCTTTGCCATCGCGAGCGCGGTCTTGCGCGCATTCCCGCTCGCATCCTGCTTTATTGCGATGAGCGCAGGCACGCCTAACCCTGAGACGAACTGCTTCCTCTCTTCCGTGCCAGGGGCTTTCGGGGCAACCATTATGACATCGACATCCTTCTGCGGCTTTATGAACCCGAAGCAGATGTTGAATCCGTGCGAAAAGGAGAGTGTCTTGCCTTTACGCAGGTGCTGCTTTATGTCCTTCTCGAAAACTTCGCTTTGCACTTCATCCGGCATCAGTATGTGTATTATGTCAGCGCGCTTCGCAGCTTCCGCGGTTTCAAAAACATCGAACCCGTACTCCTTTGCTTTCTTCCAGCTCTCGCTCTCCTTGCGCAGCCCGACAATGACATCGAGGCCTGAGTCCTTCATGCACATTGCCTGCGCAGCGCCCTGCGCGCCGTAGCCTATCACGGCAATGGTCCTGCCTTTCACGTCGGCGAAATCCGCATCTTTGTCCCTCAACAGTTTTAGTTCCTCCATCAAAGAGCCCCTGGAGTATTTTCCTGTCCAAAAGTATTAATTATCATATTGCATTCTCCCCAGCCCTTGAAATGTCGATTATTTCGAACTGTTTTTTTGCAAGCTCCACAAACTCTTCGACCTTAGCAGGGTAATCAACTATCTCCAATATAACAAAGCCCTGGCCCTCCTGCACAACCTTTGCTCCTGAGCCGCCGAGCTTTTCCTTCACGCCGCTTCCCGCCTTCACTTTCACGAGGCAGTGCTCCCTCTCGGCGACGTCGCTCTTGTGCAGGGCTTTTATGCTTATGACATTGACCAGCCTTGCAAGCTGTTTCGTTGCCTGCTCGACCTCACCCTCCGAGCCGTTGATGGCAAGTGTTATGCCGGCCTCACCCGGCTCAAGATGCGAGCCTACGCAGATTGATGAAATGTTATAGCCTTTCCTTGCGAGCAGGGTCGCAATCCTTGCCATCACTCCCTTGTTGTTGTCGGCGACAATTTTTATGATGAACTTTTCCACCATTTCACCCCACAAAACCAAAACCTTTCATGCAAAAACCATTCTCCAACACTTCTTCCTGCCGCCCATGCATTTTTCGCCGCTGGTTTTTCATTTTCCCCGCAAATCACTTCTTGAAATAATCCTTCTGCAGCTTCAAGCCCTGCATCTCGCTGTTGCTCGCGCCCGCGGGAACAATCGGCAGCACATTCGCCTCCGAGTTCACGTGCACGTCTACTACTGTGGATTCGTCCGCCTTTATCGCCCTCTGCAGCGCCTCTGAAATCTCAGAAGGCCTCTCAACCCTTGTGCCATGCAGCCCGTAAGCCTGCGCGAGCTTCTCGAAGTCAGGAATCTTCCCGAGCCAGACCTGGCTCCTGCGGCCCTCATAGAACATGTCGTTCCACGCGCGCACCATGCCGAGGAAGGCGTTGTTCATTATCACGTTTATTGTTTTGATGTTGTTCACCTTCGCGGTCGCAAGCTCCTGCACAGTCATTGCAAAGCTCCCGTCGCCGTCAACATCGAAAACCTCGCGGTTTGGCATCGCAACTTTCGCCCCGATTGCTGCCGGGAGCCCGAAGCCCATTGTCCCAAGCCCGCCCGAAGTTATGAACCTTCTAGGCTTTGAGAACTTTATGAAGTGCGCAACGTCCATCTGGTGCTCGCCCACCCCGGTAGTTACAATCGTATCCTCGGTAAAGACGCGCTGCAGCTCGAACATGAGCCTGCGAGGGTCAATAGGGGTCGCCTCGATGCAAAGCTCCTCCGAATACTCCTTTCTGAGTTTGCCAAGTTTTTCATTCCACGCCCCGCTCTTGCACTGCATCTGCTTGACAACAGAATTCATGTGGGAAAGCACTTCCTTTGCATTCCCAAGTATCCCGAAATCGGCTTTCCTGTTCTTGTGGATTTCGCTGGGGTCGATTTCGATGTGGATGATTTTCGCTTCCGGCGCAAACCCATCCAATCTCCCCGTGACGCGGTCATCGAACCTTATCCCAATTGTAAAGAGCACGTCGCATCTCTGTATCGCATAAACCGCGGGTGGCTGCCCGTGCATTCCGGTCATCCCGAGCGAGAGCGGGTGCCTCTCATCAAACATCCCTTTTCCGTGCAAAGTGGTTGCAACCATCACCATGCAGGTTTCGGCAAGCTGCCTGATTTCATTCGCGCAGTCGGAATGAACCGCCCCTCCCCCGACAAGAATCACCGGCCTCTGCGCCTCTAGGAGCATCTTCACCGCATTCTCCGCAGCCTGGGCATCAAACCCCTTCAGGACCGAGTAGCCTTTCAGCTTCAATTCCTTCGGCTGCGTAACCTCTTTTTGCTGCACATCCTTTGGAAGGTCGATGTAAACAGGCCCCGGCCTATTTGTCGAGGCAATATTATAAGCGGCATCGACTACCGATTCTATTTCATTCGGGTCCCGAATCTGGAAATTGTGCTTGGTAATCGGCGTTGTTATCCCCATAAGGTCTGCTTCCTGGAAAGCATCCTTTCCTATGAGATGGGTTGAAACCTGGCCGCCAATAGCAACAATCGGCACCGAGTCCATGAAAGCATCAGCAATGCCGGTAACAAGGTTTGTAGCCCCAGGGCCGCTTGTGCCAAGGCAAGTCCCAACAGTGCCAGATGCCTTCGCATAGCCCTCCGCCATGTGCGCTCCGCCCTGCTCGTGCCGCACAAGGATGTGTGTCAGGCTTTTCTCGTAAAAAAGTTCATCGTAAAACGGTATCACGACGCCGCCGGGTATCCCGAACATGTGCCGCACGCCGTTCTTCTTCAAAGCTTCGAGAAAAGCCCTTGCGCCCTTCATTTTCCCACCTTAGAATTATTCTCCATAAGCTTATTTATTGACTTTACAAGGGCCTCGCACGAAGCCATTTCTGCAATTTTCTTTTCTTCCAGGCTGCCGCCAGCAGCTTCAGAGGCTATTGCGATTATGTCGTCGTTGAAAATCTTTTTCTTCCTGTCTGCAAGCTCCTTTATTCTTGCAGTGACTTCCCTGAGCTGCCCGGCCTTGAGCCTGAAGCCCCTCTTGCGCAAAAAATCATTCACCGCTGATTTTCCCGAGTGCTTTCCGATGACAAGCTCTGTCTGCTTGCCTATTGTCGCGGGGTCCATTATCTCATAGACTTTCCTGTGCGCAAGCATGCCGTGCTGGTGTATACCAGCTTCGTGGCGAAACGCGTTCTTCCCTACAATCGCCTTGTTGGGCTGGACAACCATGGAAGTGAGGCTTGAGACCATCCTGCTTGTGTTGTAGAGCTCCTTGAGGTTCACATTCGTCTCCGCCTTGAAAAAGTTCCTGCGCGCGTGCAGGTTCATTATGACTTCCTCGAGCGCGGCATTCCCCGCCCGTTCGCCGATGCCGTTGATTGTCCCTTCAACCTGGTTTGCGCCGTTCATTATTGCACTAAGACTGTTCGCAACGCTAAGGCCCAAATCATCGTGGCAGTGTGCTGAAATGGTCACAGAGCGGTCATAATTCGGGGTGTTTGCGATTATGTTTTTTATGAGGCCGCCGAATTCATGCGGCTGGGTGTAGCCGACAGTGTCGGGGATGTTGAGGGTCGTTGCCCCTGCATCAATCGCCTTCTCCAGAACTTTGTACAAAAACTTCGGTTCGCTCCTCCCCGCATCCTCTGGGGAAAATTCCACATCCTCAGAAAATTGTTTCGCGTACTTCACCCACTTCCCCGCTTCCTCCACAACCTGCGAAGGCCGCATCTTGAGCTTGTACTTCATGTGTATCGGCGAGGTCGCGATGAAGACATGTATCCTTCCCCTCTTCGCGCCCTCGAGCGCTTTCGCGGCGGCGTTAATGTCCTCTTTCCTGCACCGCGCGAGGGCGCATATCACTGGCTTTCGTATTTTTTCCGCAATCTCCCTTACCGCGGTGAAATCATCCTTGCTCGCGATTGGAAAGCCGGCTTCTATGATGTCGACATTGAGCCTTTCCAGCTGCTTTGCAATCATCATTTTCTCGCCATGCGAGAGCGTCGCGCCCGGGCTCTGCTCGCCGTCGCGCAGGGTGGTGTCGAAAATCTTTATTACTCTCTTCTTAGCCATTTAGATTCCTTCGCTCTAAGGACTTCTGAAGGTTTTAATATCGCGCCCCCAGAAATCGAGTTTTTTGCGGGGCGCTTCACGCAAGCAATACAAGCACCAGCAGCACAATCAAAGCACTTGCCTGAAATTTGCTGCCAAAACCCATGAATCAATTGGGGGTGCAGGAATTTAAATAAGTTGCGGTTTTGGGGGTTTAAAGCCGGTTTTGGAAAGCTAAGATGGGGCTAGTGTTTGTTTCCCGAATTATCTTGCGCAGTACCACCCTATTGGGAGCTATTTTTTCTAAGCAGGCACGCATCTTGGGCCGGGGTCTTCAACACACTTTTCGTTCTGCTTGCATTCTTTAATAGTTTGATTATAACAACGCGGGAGAACCCCCTCGTACGCTTCACAGCTTTGGCGTTCTATGCGCGCCTTGCCCTTGTCTGTTGTACAGTAACGCTGGCCCTCTTTGTAGCATGCCTTGTCTGATGTGAACCAAAGAAAATTGTAATTGCATCTTCTTTGCATGCAGGAACCATCCACGCATGCACCCACCGGTGCTTTGGTGTCACTAGCATTGTAAAAATACTTAGGGTCAGTGCATGCGGTGCCGTTTGGGGCGTTGTCATACTTGCATATTGCATAACCTCTAGTATCCCTGCCAACTTCTTTGCCATTTATCTTGCAGCCCCCACTATCAGGCTCGCTACAATCTCCATGCCCGGCCGGAGGGGCTCCGCAACTCTTACCAGGCTCCGCAAAACTACCTTGAAAATTTATTATATCAAGAATATCCTTAACCCCGTCCCCAGAATATTGCTGGTTAGGGCAGCAGCGCTGGAAAGACTGTCTCCCAGTTTTGTAAATGCAAGTAATAGGGAGTGCGTTTGCGGGGGAGCACTTTTCGCCCTCTGGCCTGCATGGCCCGGGTATAATGCTAGCATTGCCCTTTGTAATGCATAATGTTTGGGTCATTGTGCATTTTTGCTCGTTGTCCTCGAAGTAAGCGTTTAGGATATGGCCGGCAACTTTTATTGTCACTTTTGGGCCTATGATTGACTCAATACTCTTCATAAGCTCATAAGCCTCTACAGGGCTTGCAAAACTCTGGCATGAATTGCTCTGGACGCTCATGTCGCAGTTAAGGGCGCCATAGCATACCCTTGTTATCTTTTCAATATTCTTGCATACAGGGCCGTGCTCCGAATGGTAGATTTTTGCCGAATTGCAGGCATATCTCTCTTGCAAATCTTTCATGTACTGGTCGCTAAACTCGCTTAGCTTTATTTTTTCCTTGACTTGGCATTCATTGGGGTCTGCGCCTTGTCCATGCTGTTTTTCGAACAAGATATCCGTTTTCCCTTCAAAAAAATCGTCACATTTGCCGGACAGTTTTTGCGCGTCATCCGTGGCCTTGTCATCGTAAACGCAGAAACAGCACCTTTGGGCTGATGGGACGTTTGGGGCGTAGTTGCCTGTGATTGTGTCTGTACAGGAATGTTCTTGGCTGAATTGTTCGGGGTTTGCGTAAAAGTCCTGCTCGTCTGCTTCGAGTGTTTCTGTGCAACTCGGATTGGCAGAGAAAAATTTGTCTTTTTCAGTTTCGTAGTCAGGCCCCTTGGGCAAATCTTTTTTTGACAAGAATACACAGCAGTTTTTTTGGGGCAGGTTTTTTTTGCCTGTGGCGGCGAGGTCTGTCCCACATTTGTCTTTGCTTATTTTTTTAGAGTATTCGTGGTCTCTTGCGTCGTTGTCAACAATCTTTTTTCGTATGGTGGCGTATGAATCGCATTTCGTGACTCCTATCCCGCTTATGGGCACGTTTTCGACGTAATTGCCCGCATTGAGCGCTCCGCATGCCTGTTTCGAGCCGGCGACAAGGGGGTCGGCCAAGCAGTAACAGCAAGTATTCGGCCCTAGTTGAGGCTGCCCAAAACCGACAAAGTCATACTTGTAATCAGTCAGTGGCGCAAAGTTTGCGACCATCCCCAAAAAGCCGCCATAAGGGGTTTCGTTGTCGAGGGATAGAACGCTCGGGTTTTCCGGATTTCCAGATTGAGGGAAGAATGCGGAAGCAGCGAAAACAAATCCCGCTAAAGAAAAGAACAGGAGCAGCGCGAAAACGTTTTTTCCAAGGCC
>CAYJWI010000038.1:0-7819 GCA_964373815.1 uncultured archaeon
ATTATAGCAAACCATGAAAGTTTTTCGGCATTCAGGGTGGTTTGCTAGATAGCAGACCATGAAATATCGCCGAATTACTTTATTGGTCTGCTATAAGTAAAATGAAACCGATAAGTATAATGGTATTTATGCTTTTCTGTGCCGTGTTTGCAGCCAAGCAAATGGTTCGCAGAGTTCAGTCGCTCTCTATTCTAGGCGCGAGGAAGTATGTGAGGGTCGCTTCGCCGATTTTGTAGGAAATCTCGACAGGCGCGCTGCTCTTGAGCTTTAAGAGGACCTCGGTGTCTGAAGATGCAGCCTTGATTGTGCTCACGAGATAGTCGAGCGGGAACATCGCACGCGCCTCGGCATCGGCCTTTAGCGAGACTATGGACTTGTCCTTGTTCGAGTAAACGTTGTTCAAATTGCCCTTGCTAGAATTCGCCTTCACCACAAACGAATCATCCTCAATCGAGAGCAGCACGTGCGTGGATACAAGCCCCGCGTCCTTGAAGCTGTCCTGCAATGCATCCGCCTTCACCTTCACTTCGCCCTCAAAATCAATCTTTGGCACCGGAAGTTCTGCGGCGTTTAGATCCAGCAGCGGAATTGAGAATGACCTTTTCGATGAGCCGGTGAAAACTATTGAAAGCTTCGAGCCGTCATCGGAAACAGAAAGCTCGAGCGCATCGCCGGCCTTCGCCCTTGACATGATTTGGTTGAAGTAATTTAGGTCTATTCCGAGCTTTGTCTGCTCCTTTACCTTGAACTGCTTGAAGGCCTTTTTTGGCAGGAAGAAATCGACAAGTGAAATCTGCGAAGGGTCTGTTGCCTTTAGACCGAGGCCCTTGTCATCAATCACGAACTCTGCCTCATCCACCAGCGCGGCTATTCCGTCCACGCACTTCTTGAAAAGGGCGGCATCCTCGAAAACAAGTTCCACCAAAAAACACCTGCAGACAAAAAAGAAATTCCTTCAAAATAATTCAGCTACCAACCATTTAAAAGCGTTAAGCCGGGCTTGCGGGGAAGAGCAGCCTTGGAAGGTCGTCGAAAAAGAGCAGCTTGACATATCCGAGGAGCGGGAGGTGGAAGAGGTATTTGCCCTTGAGGCTTGCAATCGGCACTGGCCGGGGGGAGATGCAGACACGCCTGTTTATTTCGGACTCTCCGCAGTCCTGGTCAAGCCTTTCATTGTTGTCGCCAAGGGTTACCAGGAATTCGCCGTCCGGTGCCTTGAGCTTTAGGACTGCGCGGTGTATTATGTCCTGCCAGCGCGTTGGCGAAGTATAGACGACTATCGGGCCTTTGGGGTCAAGGCTGAACTCCTTACCATTGATTAGAAGCGTTGCCGGCCTCTGTCCTCCGATGGCATCCGCCTGATAGCCTATCTTTGCGTAGTCCCTTAGCGCCTTGTCCCCTGCTGTAAAATCGACAACTGCTTCGCTTGGCGAAAGGGAAGCCGCTGCACCCAGTATCACCACATCGCCGCGATAGAGCGTCGGCTCCATAGAGCCGGAGTAAACAATCACGAGAGGCGAGGAGGTGCCGAGCGCGTATGCGAGAACGAAATTGTAAAGGACATAGGCGAATACAAATGCGGAAATAACGTAAACGATTGATTCGATTGCCTTGTCTCCTCTGGGGTTGACAAGTGGCATCAGGTAGAGGTCGACGTAGGTGAAAGGGTCGAGCCACTTGAGCTTTCCGGCAAGTTCTTTCATCATAAGTGAAAACTTGAAAGCGGTTAAAAAACTTGAGGCTTCGAAGGCGAAGCCAGACTGTTGCCAAAAATACAGGCTTCCGACAAAGCCGGTTAGCCATGGTGCTTGTGGCAAAAGTTCCAAAGGCTACTTTAGCGCTTTTTTCATTTTCTTGTCGAAGTCGTCGAGGTCTGATTCTATTTCCTTGACCGCTTCCTCGAAAACTTTTTTCGGGGATTTTCCGTCTGTCTTCAGCACGAACCTCGCGCCCTTGTCTGTCGGGTGGTCGAGGATGTATGAAACGAGTTCGACGTCCTTGCTTGCAAGCAGCTTGTGCTTTAGGAGGTTCGGGAAAGTGTGCCTCTCGCCCTCAAGCCTGAATTCCGCAAAATCCTTTCCGCTCTTTATTACATCCATCTTCATCCGCTCACCTCAAAGTGTAATCCGCTGAAACTTTCCTCTCCTCGGTTTCGCCCGTGGCAGCGTCCCGGAGCTTTCCATCTATTAGGTGCAGGGGCTTTCTCGATTTTATCCCGAAAGCCTTTATCACGCCAAGCTCCGGTGCTTTTGTCTCGAGCTCCACGCCATAAGCGGTGACCTCTATTACGCGCGCCTTCACTATGTCGCCAATCCTGTACATTTCATCCGTGCTGTTCACATAGCTGCTGCTGATGTTGAAGACCGCAATCGAACCGTTCCTGTCGTGCACGCTCCTCCTCTCGCCGTCCTTTTCGGCCTCCTTTATTTCCACGAGCACCGAGTGCTGCTTTACAAGAGAAACTACCCCGAGCACTGTGCAGCCCCTCTCGAGTATCTTGACTTCCCGGGTGGCCTTGCTAACGCCCGCCTCATGCTTTGAGGAATCGATGGATTTCATGCCGATTGAATCCGAATAAACGCTTCCGCCGCTCTCGTACGCGTGCTTTCCGGCCACGAATTCCTCCTCATAGCCCAAAAAAGAACCGGGGTAAGCAAAATCTTCTTCCAAAACAACGCCTCCAAACAGAAACAGGCAATCAAACAGAGTATTCTGCCCCAGAAATGTATTTAAACCACTATGGCTTTCAACCTTCTAATGGTCCTTGAAGCCCTCCCTTCCTTGCAGGGTGTGGAAAAGCACCCTGCCTCATTATTCCTCATTTCCTTCATTATAGCCACAATAGGCATATTCGTGGCACACCAGACCTTTCCTGAAAGCACTTCGGTGCTCGCGCTTGCCTTTGTCGCCACCGCATTCCTGCCCATAATGAAATCGCTCTTCCTCAATGCCGAGGAAAAGGAGGTTGAGGAATCCGACATGCCCTTTGCCTTCATAGCGACGCACTTTGATGTCATAAAGGTTTATACCTGGATTTTCATCGGCCTTGCATTCACGTTCTCTTTCTGGGCCGTTATGCTGCCCGAAAGCACGGCGAACTGCGATGGCTGGCAGTGCGCGCTCCCGGAGAAAGGGGATGTGTTCTCGCAGCAGGCGAAGGTGCGCTCCGACATCACCGGGAACGCTGTTGGCTCGCAGGAATGCTTCAGCAGCGGCACAAAGGACTTCTCAAACTGCTTCCAGCTAATTTTCGAGAACAACACCTGGGTCATGGTGCTCGCAATAATATTCTCCTTCATATGGGGCGCGGGGGCGATATTTTTGCTCGGATGGAACGCTTCTGTTATAGGCTATTTTGTCGCGACTGAAATAACCTCGAAAAGCCTTGATGCTGGCATCGCACGCGCCATAAGCTACCTCCCGCACGGGATACCCGAAATAATGGCGTATTTCATAGCCGCAATCGCGGGGGGGATAATTTCCGCCGCAATCACGAAGAAAAGCTTCCAGAAGCACGAACTGCGCATTGTGCTGGTTGACACGGTGCTCCTGCTCATGCTTGCAACAATAACGCTCTTCATAGGCGCGTACATTGAAACCTCGGAAATATTCGGCGACTGGAACTCCGCGCTTGCGGGGGTTGTCGCTTTCCTCGCGCTCTACCTCGTGCTCTATGTGCCTTCGGTGCGCTACAGGATAAACAAGGTGTCAAGGCCGAAGAAGTAATTCATTTTCCATCGGTTCCCTTTGTTTTTGGCTAGATAAAAATGCCGGTTATTTGCCGCGGAAAAACCTACCTTCCCCTCTTTCTTTTTCCCCTGCTTGTTTTTCGCTTTCCTCTTTTTACTTTCCTTCTTTTCCCCGCGCTTCGCCTCGCCTTCGCCCTCTTCCTTGCCTTTTTTGCCCTGCGCCTTGCGCTGGCTTTTTCCACGAATGCCCTCACCACGGGCGCGTATTTTTTCAGCATGCCTTCGAGGCCATCCTGCGAGAGCCCCTTTTCCCCTGAAAGCGAGCGCGCGAGGTTTGTGAGCTCCATTGGGAAAATTATCTTCGAGCTCTTGCCCTCGCCGAGCTTCTCGAGGGCCTTCACGTAATAGTAAGCGAGCGTCTTGTCATTTAGCTGCGAGGCCGCGGCCTTGACCGCCTCTATTTCCGCCTGGTGGCCCTGCGCCTGCTCTATGCGCGCGAGCTTGTTTTGCACCGCCGCCTTCTGGTTGTGCATTGCCTCGAGCACTGTTTTTGGGATGTCGATGTCCTGGATAACGGCTTCCTCGACCTCTACGCCCCACTTCCTTGCGATGTCCTCGAGCTGCTTTTTTAGCACATCCGCAAGGTCGCCAAGGCTCGAAATGAGCTCGGTGAGTGTTAGTTTTCCGCACTCTGACCTTATGGCGCCCAGAACGAAAAGCTCGGAAGCCTTCACATAATCATCAATCTTTATTACGCTGTTTACGACCGAGGCGTTGTCATCCTTCACCTTCAGGTAGATGACCGCGTCAAGGGAAACATCTATCCCGTCCTTGGTGATGACGTCCTGCTTTGGGACATCTATTGTCTTTGTCCTCAAGTCGACAACCACGAATGTTTCGAGCGGCGAGAGCACCAGGGTCCAGCCGGGGCCGCCTACCCTGTTGAGCTTTCCGAAGCGGAATATCACCGCCCTTTCATAATCCTGCAGCTGGAGAAGGTATGTGTATCTTGAGACAAGGTAGACAATTGCAAACACGGCAAGAGCGAGCGCGAGGTTATCGAGAATGAAATCCACGTTCCGGAAAACCGCGAAGGCGAAAATGGCGAGCACCACGACCAGCAATACGAAAAGCCCGTACTTGAAATTCGCCTCTTCAGCGTGCGGGGAGCCCCCTTCATGGGAATGCCCTTCATGTGATTCTTCGCCCAAAAGCCCACATCCCAAAAAAAACATTTAATTGCTTTACTATATGTATTAATAGTAAAAAGAGCCCTATATATAGGTTTCGAGCTGGTTTGGATGGAAAAGAACGAAAATCTGCTGGTCCTCTGCGTTGACCGGGACAACGACCTCGGAAAGAAGGCGAATGTCTCGGGGCCGGTAGTGGGAAAGGATGCCTGCATCAAGGCAGCGGCAAAGCTCGCGCTCGCGGACCCTACGGATTCCGATTCGAACAGCATTTTCGGCGCGGTGAAGAAGTTTCTCGAAGTAGAAAGAAGCGCCAACGCGCAGGTTGCGATACTCACAGGGCACGGAAAGACGGGTTTCGAGTCTGACAGGAAAATAGCGCAGCAGCTTGATGCCCTGCTCGAAAAATTCCCCGCAACCGGGATTGTGCTTGTAACTGACGGCGCGGAGGATGACCAGGTAATACCGATTCTGCAGTCAAGGGCGCCCTTGGTTTCAAAGGAGACGATAATAGTTTCGCAGGCATCAGAGGTTGAGAGCACCTATTACACGATAAAGCGCGCCCTGCAGGACCCGGATTTCTCAAGGACGTTCATACTAGTGCCAGGAGTTGTGATTTTGCTCTGGGGGATACTCGCATTCCTCAACACAGAAGAGCTCTTCTTCCGCAGCATGCTCTTTGTGGTCGGCTCCTACCTCGTGCTCAAGGGCACGGGCCTCGAGCACAGGATTGCGAACGCGGTTAACAGCGTCACGAGCAGCCTCTCGCTGCAGAAAGTTAGCTTTCCGGTCTACCTTATCACTATACTCCTGTTCGTGTTCGGCATATGGTCAACTTTCGTCGAATTCAACACCCTCGGAAGGAGCCTTTTTGTAAGAATCTCGGAGGCGGTCGGGCAGATGCTCTTCTATCTCGCGCTCTCCTCGATATTTTTCATAATGGGAAAAGGCGTGGACGCCCTGCAGCTCAAGAGGGCATACCAGATACGCAAGTACTTCCTCTCCGCAAGCGCAGTGGTAATACTCTGGTTCATCCTCGATTCAGGAAGGCAGGTGATAGTGGGCAAGCCCTATGCGGACCTCACCTGGTTCGGGATCAATGCCGCACTGAGCTTCGTGTTCGGGCTCATCGCTTACAAGGTTTCGCAGGCGCTCGATTTGCGCAAGAAAATCACAAAGCTCCTCATTGGCCTGCCGGTGTATAGCAAGGACGGCAGATGGGTAGGGCTTGTAGAATCAATAAAGAAGAGGGACAGCATAGAGTTCCGCAACAAGCAGACCAACAAGGCAATCAAGCTGCGGGAAGGCGAATTCCTCTTCAGCGAAGGGAAGATAATACTGGATTAGTTGTCGGTTCACTTCTCGGTGCTCTCTCTCCCAGCTATCATAGATTGTGGCTAGCAGCTTACCCCTCTACAATTAAATTTGTTGATGTAGAGGGTAAAGATGCCGGAAAAGGGAGTTCAACACTGATCCACGATGGCGCTCTCCCAGCCTACCAATTCTCAATGTTTTATTTCAGTCTTCTGTGACTGACCTGCTTCAAAAATGCTTTGTGGCAGAATTTAACAAAGAACTTTTCATTACCGGACTCGACTGATTTTATCAATTCGGCAAAGTATTCCGAAGTGTCCTTTGAAATGTTGATTATCGGATAACCGCCATCCTGAAGAACTTTATTGAAAAGCAACCTGCACATCCTCTTATTCCCATCCTTGAAAGGGTGAATTAAATACAGTTTCAAGTGAACAAGAGCCGCAAGTTCGGGAGGATAAACATCCTTGTTCTTTCCAAACCAATCAAAGAAATTTGCGAGTTCCTTGCCGACAAGGTTTGGAGGCGGGGGCCTATAACTGATTTCCTCGCTTTTCAAAGTACTGGGCCTAAACCGTGCTATAATCCTCTGGTCATCTCTGAGCTGGCCCGGGCTATCCCTCTCGAAAGAGGACATTACAATGCCGTGCAATTTGAGAATGCCATCCTTGTTTATTCCTATTTTTGGCAGATAGTTAAAACCAGTAATCATGGAACTTGAAATAATCACTTTGTTGTTAAAAGTGAACTCCTTTTTCCCTTTATCAATAATCTCAAACGCGGTTTCAACATCTGAAAAATCAACATCTACGCCTTCCGTTCGCAGGGTAGTATAAACAAAATGGACCACCTGGTTCTTCCGGAGTTCCCCTTTTTGCTTTTCGTTCAGCTTTTCAAAACGTGACAAAAAGTTATCCTTCGCTCTTTCAACCTCATTGACCTCATTTCTTGAAAGAAACGAAAACCTGAATCTGGCTAAGGCCTTCTCGTAATATTTGCTTAGTGCGTTTCCTTCCAATTCCTTCTTTTTTTTGGCCAATTCGGATTTAGAAGGCTTTTCCTTGCCCAAATACTCATATATTTTCCTTACCTTGCCGCCGATTCTCAAGGATATTTCCATATAGTAGTATTCCTTGCCCTTGACTTTCCTCTTGATTATTCCCGCCATGACAAGTTATAACTACAAATGTTTTAAATAATGTAGTTATAACTTTTACAACTACAAAATGCAGAAAAAATGTAGTTATAACTCGCAACCTTAGGCAATTACCCAGAACCGCGCAGCCTCGCCAACCCAAAAGACAAGATTCCTACCAAAATGTAAATGGAAGAAAAATGTACATTACGCCAAACCTGATAAGTCTAGAGGAACTCAAGCCTTAAGACTCGCTTTTACTTCTCTGACATAGTCACGAGCCTCTTTTGTTTTGCTCATTTTCCGAAGTTCTGCAAAAACTTTTTTTATCTTTTTCATATCATCCACCGAATAAGGTTTTTCGGCAATCACTGATTTAGAGTACATATAAGCATAATTTATAATCGAAAGTTAAAAAGACTAACGAATTGTATACATGAGATAGGGGCTCCGCCCCTATGACCCCGTGAATTTACTCCGCGGGCCCTTCG
>CAYJWI010000039.1:0-6718 GCA_964373815.1 uncultured archaeon
TGCGGGCGCAAAGGCGCCCCATCGCAGAATTCTCGGCTCCAATGTTAATGAAACGGGTTTAAATAAAAGATGCGCATAGGATTATGTGGGGTGTTTTTTGGCATGGTAGTCGAACTTGTAGTCGGAGCAGTTATTGTTGTCGGTGGCCTTTGGCTTCTTCTTTCATACAACGGGTTTGTCGCCCTTCGCAACAGGATTGACAATTCATGGAGCCAGATAGATGTCCAGCTCAAGAGAAGGTACGACCTCGTGCCAAACCTTTTGGAAACCGTGAAGGGCTATGCCAAGCACGAAAAGGAAACCTTCAAGATGGTAACAGAGGCAAGGACAGCCGCCATGAATGCCGGCAACGCCGCAGAAAAAGCCGGGGCGGAGAACATGCTAAGCGGCGCTCTCAAAAGCCTCTTTGCGGTCGCGGAAAGCTACCCGAAACTGCGCGCGAACGAGAACTTTTTAATGCTCCAAGAAGAGCTAGCAGGCATTGAATCCAAAATAGCCTACGCGAGGCAGTTCTACAACGACACTGTGCTTTCATTCAACACAAAAACCGAGACATTCCCGGACAGCGCCCTAGCAGGCATATTTGGTTTCAGGAAGAGGGATTACTTCCAGATAGAGGAAACGGCGCGCTCGAACGTCAAAGTGAAGTTCTAGCAAAATTCCGCCCAAAAACCAATCGGATTTGAAAGACAAAGCGGACGGATTGCCATCGCAAGGCATCACGATAAGTTTTGAAATGGCGGTGAATTGCCAATGTATGACCAGATAGCCGAGAACAAGAGGAACACTATAATACTAATCGTGCTTTTCGCAGGCCTAATAATAATGCTCTCATGGTTGCTCGGCGCAATCGTATTGGGCGAACCTACTTCCGGCCTCTTCTTGGGCGGGATTTTCCTCATAGGGTACTCTCTTGTAAGCTACTTTTTCGCGGACAAAATAATCCTTGCAATCAGCGGGGCGAGGGAATTGCGCAAGGACGAATACCCATACTTTTTCAACCTTATTGACGGGCTCGCTATCGCTGCGGGAATACCGAAACCGAAAGCCTACGTAATCAACGACACGGCGCTCAATGCCTTTGCCACCGGAAGGGACCCGGAGCACGGGATAATCGTCGCGACAACCGGGCTTCTTGAAACAATGGGCAGGCAGGAGCTCGAAGGCGTGATTGCGCACGAGATGAGCCACATAAAGAACTATGACATAAGGCTCATGACAATCATTGCCGTGCTTGTGGGGGTCACCGCGCTTCTTAGCGATGTGCTCTTGCGCAGCGTTCTCTGGGGAAGAAATGGCAGGCGAAGTGATGGAAAAGGCGGCATGGTTTTGCTTGTTGCAGGAATTGCGCTTGCGGTACTCACCCCCGTGATTGCGACGATAATAAAGCTCGCGGTTTCGAGGCAGAGGGAATACCTTGCCGACGCTTCAGGAGCGCTGCTCACAAGAAACCCTGACGGGCTTGCGAGCGCGCTCTCAAAAATAGGGTCTGATAGGGAAGTGCTCGAGGCAGCGAACAAGGCAACAGCGCACATGTACATAGACAACCCGCTCAAGAACAGGAAGAGCTTTTTCGATTCGATGTTCTCAACCCATCCGCCAATCGAGGACAGGGTAAAGCGGCTTCGGGCGATGTGAGGCTTTACGCTTCCTTTTCCGAAAAGCAATTTAAGGACTAGAGCTACAAGATTCATTCTAATGAAAAAACTCTTGCTCGTTTGCATGGTATTGCTTGTAGCTGCTTCGGCTTTCGCGCTAGGGCTCAGGCCGGCAACGGTGAAGAGCATGGAAGTCACAATCACATCCGAGGCTGGGGGGAGCTTTTCTGGCACGGTTGCAAGGGGGGATGAGATGGAAATCTTTTTCCTCTCCGTGCAGAAGGACTTGGGGCAGAAAATAACGGAGCTGGAAGAATACCTTGAAATCGGGGGGAAAAAACTTCCCCCAACCTATGTTGAAAAGAACGGGCTTAGCTATGCGTACTACAAAATAAAGGATTTATACGAATACGCGCAAACCAATGAGTTCCGTGTCGTGAGGAAAACCACCATAAAGAGCGACTCGAAAATAGGCATAGCGCAGGATTACAACCTCGGCCTTGGGATTGAAGGCTTTGCGGAATTCAAGGGCCAAACGGACTACATTGAGTCCAATGACCAGGAGCTGCGGAGCAAGGCAGGGCTTGAACTCCAGTCCGACTCGGAAATAGAAACAATAAGGCAGGCGAGCGAGTGGGTTGGAAGAAACATTACATACGATTTTGAAAACTATTACAGCGCAACCTACAGCGCAAAGCAGACATACAATTCGCGCAGGGGGGTGTGCGACGAATTCGCGAACCTCACGGCGGCATTCATGCGCATAAAGGGAATCCCCGCCAGGTATGTGACAGGGATAAGCTTTGACGGCGAAAGGTTCGGCTCGCACGGATGGATTGAGGTCTTCCTTCCTGGCACTGGCTGGATAGGAGTTGACTCCACTTACGGCGAGGCTGGGTATGTTGACGGCGCACATTTCACTGTTGCAAAAACGGACGACGCGAACAACGCCGTTGACTTCATTGTGGCCACCAAGACCAGGAACAAAGTGGAGGTTGCCTCAAAGCTCGAGCTCCCGAAAGTGGAAGTGAACTCCGTGGAAACTTTCAGCGGGCTCATTGAGGGGAAAATATCAAAGCCGGAGGAACTGCAGCCCGGGGAAAACTTCGAAGTTGAGGCCGAGCTGAAAAACGTTTCAGGGGAAAACGCCATATTCCCGGTTGAACTGGTGCTGCATGATGAGTTCGCGAAACCTGTGGACAGGGAAAAGCTGGTTTACATACCCAAAGGCGAGACAAGGACGGTTTCATGGAAATCGAAAGCGCCGCCGCAGGAATTCAGGGACGCGTATTACACCTATGGTATGCTGCTACTGCTCCCAGACGGCAACATTTCCGATACCCTAAAAGTTGTCCCAACGCAAAAAGCGCTGGAACAGAAGCCTGAGCTTGCTGTTAAGGATGTCAGCCCGTTCATAGAAAATAAAAGCCTGAAGATAAAGACCCTGATTGAAAACCACGGAAAGGGTGGAGGGAAAGCCTCCCTCGAGCTTTACTTCGATGGAAACATTATTGATTCGCACGAAGTGGCTGTGCGCAGCTTCGAGGAGGCGGAGATAACCCTCGGGATTGGCAACGTCGAAGTCGGCAAGGCAACGCTTGTAATTGATTTGGGCAGCGAAAAAAAAACCTATGAAATAACCATCCCCGAAAAAATAGAGCAAGCCCCAAAGGCAGTTGAAATAACCCAGCCCTTGCAGGCAGAGCAAAAAGAAAATGCCGCCTTGGAAAAAAACCAGGAACCCGGGATTGATGTGATTGCTGCCGGAATGCTTTTTGCCGGTGTGGCTGCGGGGATGGCGCTAATCGCATTCTTTTTGCTCAAGGAAAAAATGAGGCTTTAAAAGCGTTTGCCACAGGAATATCCTCTAAAGCGACCATGGTCTAGCGGTTATGATTGGGCCTTGCCAAGGCTCAGAGCCGGGTTCAATTCCCGGTGGTCGCAGTTCAACAGTTTGCGGCTCGCCGCAAACCTGCGGCGGTAAGGTGCACGGCCTTCGGCCGGGCTAGTCCTGCTGAAAGCAGGACACCTGTCCAACCGAGGTTTCGGTTGGTTGGGTACGGAACACCTCCCACAATCCGAATACGTGGCTCTGCAAGGCCTAATCAAGCCCAAGCGCAGATGGGCACCCCCCCAACCTGGGTGATGGTTGTGCTCCGCATTTAAGGCTTAAGGCTATTTAGTCCGGAATTGTTTCTTCAGGAACTTTGCGAGCTTCTTTTCGAGTATTGAGCGCACTTCCGAGAGCACCTCTTCCCTGCTTGAGGAAGAGTCTATTATGAAAATGTTTTCATCGGGAAAGACATCCTCAATTGAGAGGAACTGCCGGCGCACCCTGTTTAGAAAACCCTCATTCTCGAAAACTTCCCTTGCCGAGCGCTTCGAATCAGAACTTATCCTTTTCAGCGCAAGCTCCGCCGGCACATCGAGGATGAAAACGCAATCCGGCACCGGGAGGCTCTTGTGCAGATTCCTTATTTCCGCCATCGGCATTCCCTGGAGGGACTGGTAGACGAAAGTGCTGTACTTGTAGCGGTCACAGAGGATTATTTTCCCCTTCTTGAGGGCGGGGAGGATTTCCCTTTCAACGTGCTCCTTTCTGTCAGCAACATAGAGGTCGAGGAAGCTTTTCGCGTTCACTTCCGGGTTTACGTTCGATGCCAGCAGCTCGCGCACTTTCTTGCCGTAAAAGCCTTTTGTGGGCTCGGCTGTGAGAAAGAGTTTTCCGGAAGGGGCGCCAGTGCCGAGAAGGTAGCGCTTCACGGATTCAATTAGGGTGCCTTTCCCCGAGCCGTCAAGCCCGTCGAAAACAATGAAAAAGCCTTTCATGCTAATAGTGTCTTAAGCTCTTTTTTTAACAGTTGAGTGACCAAAAACACATAGATACGTTTTTTAAGGCGATTAAACCAAACAATACTAAGCATTCCTTGAAATATAAAATTTTTAAGGAGACAGGAAGTGTGCCACTACGCGCGAAGAATTCCTTAAAGCGGCCGTGGTGTAGTGGTTAGTTTTAATGGTGGAGTCAGTCCTGCTTAAAGCCCATAGAGCACTGGAGCCTTCCAAAAACTTTTCAGTATTTTTAACAAAAAAAGTTAAGCAAGGAAGGTTCGGGGTCAGCTCCTAGCCGGGGTTCGAATCCCCGCGGCCGCATTCCACTTTTTCTTTAAATTAAAAATTATTTAAGAATCTCGAATTTTGGCAAGTTAGCGGGGGCTTTCGCCCCCTTAAACACATCCAACCACCTCCGATTTTGCCAACGCGGAAATCCAATCAAAAAATCGGTTCAATGCAAATTCACTGCTGCTGCAAGTCATCACCTGCCGCGCGTGAAGGGACTTTCACAAGCATGGGCCTGCCAGCGACCCAAATCCTTACTTCGCCAGCGGAGAGAAGTTGGTTCGGCGCACCAATGTTTTTGAGGTTCCTGGATTTTCTTTCCATGATACATTCTCGCCCCTTTTATTAAAAAGGTTCACGACCAGAAATGAACGAAAAAAACGATTATTGCCTGAAATCCCGTTTCAACGGCTTAACACGAAAAAAATGGGGTATTTGATGAAAAATAGGCGCATAATTGCACTAAATCTTTACAATAACATGCTAAAACCCGGAATTCTGGTCAAATTTTTGAAAAAATGATAGGTTTTTATATAATATGTCAGGAATTCAGTACATGGGCAGGAACAGCGAAAACGGCAATTCCCTCTCGGAAGCCGTGAGGCAGGAAATCAACACAATGCCACACGTGAAAACATCCCTTGGCGATGGCATAGTGAACTACTCGGCACTTGCGAGAAAACTCATGGAAAACCTTGGAGAGAAGCTCGGAAGAAAGCTCAACGAGGAATCCGTAATGGTCGCAATCAAGCGCTATGCGGACGGGCTTGCAACGGCCCCTAACCAGAACTCTTACATCGAAATGTTCGCGGTAGCCGAAATAACCATGCAGGACAACATGGCATACACGCACTTCAGGAGAAACCCGCAGGTACTCTCGAAAATAGAGAAACTTTTTCAGGAAGAGAACTGGAAAATCGGCGAAATGCGCGTGCTCATACAGGGGGCTGACCAGGTAATGGTCATAATGAAACAGAACAGGCTAGAAGAGCTCATGCAGGAGCTCTCGGGCGACATGATATTTTCACAGAAGAGCAGCGCACTGCTCACATTCAGGCTCCCGATGGAATCATTTGCAACCTATGGGGTGCTTGCTGAAATCACTTCGCAGCTCGCAAAAAAAGGGATAAGCATAGAGGTGCTCAGCTTTCCTTCGGACATCCACTTTCTAGTGGATGAAAAGGACGCGGAGAGGGCATACGCGGTGCTAAAACAGCTCATAAAAGATTCGCGAGAGATGCTCGCGCGCAAGAGCGAGCAGAAAACGACTGCAAAAGTCATCAAGTGAGCATTCGATTAACTCGCCATATTACAAATTATGGGCAAGCCCTTCAAATTCACTAATTTTTATTCAGTTTGTTCTACAGGGTTTTTGCATGAAGCACCAGAAGGCGCAGCAGATAGGCGTCGAGAGGATTCACCGGCTCTTCGAACTGGCGGGCGAGGAGTTCGCGCATCGCCCTGACCGGAGCAGGAGATATGTCTCGCTCGCGCTCGAAATATCCAAGCGCTGCCGCGCGAGGGTGCCGGATGGGCTCAAAACAAAGTTCTGCAAAAAATGCAAAGCTTTCCTCAAAGAGGGGAAGAATTCTTCCCTTGAAAGGCAGGGCAGCCTCACTGTGGTAAAGTGCCTCGAGTGCGGGTTTGCGAGGAAGACTGGAAGGAAAAACAAGGTGTGAACATGGCTGGATTACCCAAAAGGAAAATCGCGCAGATGGAAAGGTTCTTTGCTGACCACGAAAAAAGGCGCAGGCTGCATAGGATGGCGCAGACAAAAATGAATGTGGAGAAGCCGACGGTTATCCACACGACAATAGCTGGAAAGAAGAGGACAATAAGGCTAAGGCATTATGAACGTGGGGCAAAAGCAAACATTGAGCAGCTGCTCAAGATTCATGCAGAAGCGGTTAGGAGGGGTGAAATAAAGCCGAGGACTTACAGGCTTGGGCCAAGCCCTTATGTGTATGCCGACGAAAACGTGGGCGTGATGGACACTATTA
>CAYJWI010000040.1:0-4999 GCA_964373815.1 uncultured archaeon
GCTCGCTCTCATCCCACAGCTAAAGCAGTGGGATTTCCCGCTCGCAAACGCTTAAGTTCGACGAGCCTCATGGCCAAGGATGGGTCATAATAAGGCTCGATGAAAACAAACGGGAACAGGCCATAAAAGCCGGACTGAGTGTTCCGAGAACATTTATTTTAACAACGGATGAAGAAACCGCAAGGGCGCATAACAGGAGAAGTTTTCCGAATTACTAATCAGAGTTCCCCGAATTCCTTCTGCAGCAGCACCGTGTCCCCTTCAATGTTCGGGCTCTCGCAGACAAGCACCCCTTTCGCATTGAAATCCTTCAGCACTTCGAGCAAGGCGCGGTAATTCATGTCGCTCTCCTTGAGCACCAAGTGGTTCTTTTCCCCTTTCTCGCCGTAGGCAATGCCAGAGAGGTGTATGTGCATGTCCGCAATTGCCTGCTTCCCGAGTTTTCTTTCAATGAGTTCCATCACGCCCACGAATTCCTCTTTGGTGTTGTACTTGCCGTTCGTGCGCGCGTGCAGGTGCGAAAAATCGACCACAGGGAGAACCTGGTCGAATTCGGAACTCAAATCACACAGCTCCTCGATAGTGCCGAACTGCGTTGGCTTGCCGGTTGTTTCAGGGCGAATCCAGACCTTGAGCCCGAGTATTTTTACCTCCTCCATGATTTTTTTCATCTCGCCCTTCACATTACCGTAAACTTTGCGCGGCTCCATGCCGAGGTAATAGGCGGGATGGAAGCAGACTGAATACCCTCCGCACGCGTCAAGGATTTTCGCGCTCTGCAGAATACGCGAGCGCGAGGCCCCGCGCTTCTGCGGTTCAATTGCATTGAGGTTTATGAAATATGGGGCGTGGCAGGTCAGCACAATCCCTTGCGCTTCGGAAACTTTTTTCACGGCAGGGGCTTTTTCCTTCGTGATGAAAACGCTCTGCACGAACTCGAGCTCCATCGCCCCGAGGCCGAGCTTCTTTACCTGCTTTATGCCGTTCTCTGTGTCGCGCGGCTGCGTGGAGAGCGGGATTCCCGCTGGCGCGAAAAGGAGCTTTCCGGGTTTAATCAAAATTCCACCCCGAGCCTTGCCTGCATCCCTTTGTCGAATGGGTGCTTGTGCTTTTTCACTTCAGTTACAAGGTCAGCTTTTTCGAAAATCTTCGGGAAAGGCTTGTGCGAACCAGTGAGCACGAGCTCTGTGCCTTTTGCTTTTGAACCAATCAATTTGAGCACATCCTCTTCCCCAATCACCCCTAACTGGACAGCGTAGAGGATTTCATCAATGACCACCAAATCGTATTTCCCGCAAGAGGCGGCTTCGGTTGAATAATCGAGCGCTTCCTTTCCCTGCTCGAGGTGCTCCGAATCTGGTTTTCCTATAACCCATTTCTTCACTCCGAACCTTTTCACTGAAAAGTCCGCGAATTTTTTGAGCGCCTTCAGTTCGCCATACTCCTCGAAATCCTTGTTGCCCTCAATCCCGCCTTTCATGAACTGGATAAGGTGAACCTTAAAGCCGCGGCCTAGGGCGCGCAGGCATAGCCCGAGCGAAGCGGTTGTCTTGCCCTTGCCATTACCCCAGTAAACCTGCACTAGGCCGGAGGATTTTTTGGCAAGCATTTGACCATTAAGCATTTGGCCGAGGATATTAAAACGCTTATTGGACAGCGGGTTCAGGTTTTTTTCCGCTTGGCCTTGAAAAGTAATAAATACTTGGAGCGGCATTATCTTTTGGGAAAATGCCTCCAAACACCAGGCTAAGGATTGCCGCATTCAGGCGCGAACTGAAAGGGGAGGTGCACGGTTCCGCTCTTGCGGGCGCGGAGAGAGCTGTAAGGGCTTTTTGGAGCGCAAGGCAGAGGATGGAGAGGCACCATGGAAGATTCCTCAGCACCCAAGAAGTCAGCGACACAAAACCATATTTAAGGGCTGACAGCGACTTCAGAATAGCAACAAAAAGGGTCCACGAAATCATGAAACGCCACAGGGAAAACCCACTTGGCCGCAAGCTTAAATCTGTCCTTTCAGGCCCTTGAATTGATTATTTTGGGGCAGGTTTGGGCATTTTCCCGGTAGCGGAAAAACGCTTTGGAACCATTTAAATTCTGAACGGTATCCAATCTAACTGAAGCTTTTTTTAGTGTTTCATGCAGGAATGAGGGGTGCTTTAATGTCCGAAAACAACGCCAAAACCGTCCAGGAAAAGGGCAAAATAGAGGGAGAACAGGTCGTTTCCCCCGAAGAGTCCGATGAAGAGGAACTGGACGATTCAAGGCTCCCATTCCCCCGCGCAACCATTGTGAACATGCTAAGAAAGCACCTCACGCAGGGCAAGCAGATAAAGGGGCAGGTGAAGAACGAGATGAACCTCTGGCTCGGCAAGATGGTCGAGAGGATTGCCCAGAAAATGAACCAGTACCCTTACACTTACGTCGACGGCTCGATGCTGCGCGAGGCTATAGAGCCTTACGAGAACATACAGGACATAGAAAAGGAAAAAGAGAGGATAATAAAGCAGCTCGAATCAATAAAGGCGGCATGCGACGTGCTGATTCTAGAAGTTGACAGAAAGTTCGTGAAGTGAAATCCACTTCACCTAATTTTAATTTTTTTTGTTTATGCGGTTTCATGCTGATTACGAGTGGTCATTAACACTCGCAGGAAAACCTAGCTGCCATTTTCTTGTCCGCGGAAATAATATCGCCCTCAAATTGAACCCAAAAGTGTTTTTTCCACACCCCGATTCGCTGCTTCTTGTAAATTGCATGAAAATCAAAAGAAATGATGCTGTGCTTGATCTCGGAACCGGCAGCGGAATTCTTGCAATTGCCGCCGCGCTGCTTGGGGCAAAAGAAGTTCATGGAACAGATGCAAACCCACACGCAATAAAACTCGCAAAAAAGAATTCCAGATTAAATGAGGTAGAGCATAAATGCATTTTCCACAAAGCAGACTGGTTTGAGGGCTTTTCAAAAAACAAATTCGATGTAATTGTCGTGAACCCGCCGCAAATACCAGGAATAGGAAAAACGGAGAGTAAATACTTCAAAATAGCAACAGAGGCAGGAGAAGATGGAACAGCGCCCACAATACTTCTTCTCAAAGAGAGCAAAAAATATCTGACAGAGAACGGAAGGCTTTACCTTGTCCTCAAGGGATGGATGGACTGGAAAAAAGTTATCACATACATGAGAGAAAATTACATGACAAAAAAGCTCGGAGAAACATTCTCACCCGTCTGGACACAGGATAAGGGCAGGCTAAAACAGATAAAGAATTTAGAAAAGACGGGAAAAGCAAAACACTACAGATTTAATGGAAAAAAATACTATAAAATTTATGCTTTTGAATGCTCATTGTGCTAATGAGATTTTCCTTCCAGTCGCGTACATGGGTAGCGGTTTAATTCTTGTTTATTTCTGCAATAATATAATCAATTAGTTCTGATGTTATGTAAAGCGTTGATGAAGACTTGAGTTTTCTGACAAATTCAATGGCCTGTTTTTTTGAAAAAACCCTTTTCTTATATGCCTTCAGGAGGATTCCGACAGTGCCATGGGGTTCAAGGCCAAATGAAATGGAGGTAGTTCTTGCATCAAGGTCATCAGTTAGGAATAGCTGTATCCCTTCTGCTTTTGCAAGCGCAATGCACCCGCCCTCGCCAAGGCCCAAAGAAAATTCATTCTGCAGCGCGCTTACAATGTTCTTGTCATAATTATCCAAAACCTTCACGCCCTTTGGAAGCGAGCGCACTTCCTCGTTTACCCCGCTTGTTGTGAAAAGGGAAAAAATAGACAGGGCTTTTTCTGCACCAACTTCCCTTAAATGGATTATTGGCCCTGCATCAACTACTGCCTTTATTTTAGGCCCCAAGCAACATCCCCCTTAATGGCGGCCTCAAGGCGCTCGGCCTTCATCTTTTTCACAAGTTCGCGCACTGCATCCCTTATGACCTCGCTCCTGCTCGCATACCACCCATCCGCTACAAGGGCATCAATTTCGCTGGCAAGCTTTGGAGTCATCTTTGCCGGAATCATGTCCACGCAAATCACCTCTTAATAGTATTACTCGGGTAATACTATTAAAAACATACTGCCAGATGGCTTTTACGCGAAATCCGCGCCGAGTATCCCGCTTATTTTCTTCACTACAGCAGAGCCTTTGCTGCGGAAAAGGAACGAGTCAAGCACAGCCGCATTGTGCACCTTGCGCAGGCGCGAAGCCTTCTCGAAATCTATTATGACAGGCAGGCCCTTGCGGACAAGTATGTTCTTCCCCCTGCCCGCGAGCTGGCCGTGGTCAAGGCCCAAGCCATCGAGTTTTTTCGCCTGCGAGCACAATTCACCAACAAAGCGCTGCAATTCTTTTTTTGAAACCCCCGAAAAAATCCACTCGCCGAAAGGGACGCCTTCCACGAACTCCATCATAACTATGTTTTTTTCCAAATCAGCCTTCACGAACTTCGGGCCCACGCCCGCGGAGTTCGCGAGAAGCAGGTTTTCGGATTCGCGCTGCGCCATTTTTCTCCGGTTGGATTTCTCGCGCAAAACCTTTAGCACGGACCTCTTTCCCCGCGAGCCGCGCACGAGAAAAATCTCCGCACTCCAGCCCTTTGAAATCTTCACCGGCCGGGAAAGCCTGTTCTCTTCGAGGAAATTTTCAAGATTGCCCATGCAGGGAAATCTGGTGCAAAAAACAGTTAAAGCGCTTTGGCGCAGAAAAACCGAACGGCGGCGGCCCTCAGTGTTGGGTTAAATAATCATCTTCCCTTTCGGGAATCATTAGGTGCCAAACCCAGATGCATTACCCTAAACTCAGGGGTGTTAGCAGGGTTTGAGTAGGTGTTAATGTTTTGGAATTTTGTTTGTTTTGAGGAGAATTTTGAATTGTTTTTCGGAAGTTGTTTATACGAAGTATCTCCACTCAATAAAGTTTTTTAGAACAAGAAAATATGCCAATTTGGCGGGAAATCAGCGATTTTGGCAGTTACTTTTATATATTTTTGAAGTT
>CAYJWI010000041.1:0-3725 GCA_964373815.1 uncultured archaeon
GTTCAGACAAGCTGAACAAAAGTTTTTATAGAGCCGGTATTTCCGGAAATGGTGCTCATTTCCCTTCGCCTTTCTTGCGCACAATCCTTACCCTGTCGCCCCACTTTATGTACTCGACCTCGACCCCGCTCGCAAGCCCCTGCAGGTCCTTTGGCTTTTCCATGTCATAAGTCTTGTAATCGGCCGAGTCCATTATCTGCACGATGTTTCCCATCACGGCAACTACCTGCGCGGTACCCTTGTCAATTATGGGTATTTCGGCCTCGTAGTCCGTCGCCTTCATGAGGTTCTTCTTCTGGTCGGTAAAGAGGCTGAATGCGCTAATCCTTGCCTTTGCGGCCCCGTGCTTGCCGGGCTTCGACTTCTCCATGCCCCTCACCTGGCAGGGGTCGCCCTCTATTAGCACGTAAGAGCCGGGCTTTAGCGTGCCCATGTTCTGGAACCTCTTTTCCCCATCAACCACAACCGACACCTCGGTTGGGGAGGTGCCCTATCTGCGCTTGGGCTTGATAGGCCTTGCAGAGCCAGGTGTCCTGGCTTGGGAGTACTGTCTCCGCCTTTCTGGCCGGCAGGGCATGCTCCGCAACTTTTTCAAGCATTCAAATCACTTCTCTTACCCATATCCTAGAACTCTAATTTGGTTCTGTTTAAATACTTTTCTTCGCGTTTTCGCCTCTGCACACAGCCAAAGGCAAGGGCTTGTTAAAGTTTTAAACCCCAAGGCGCATTATATAATGTGGTTTTATGCTCCAATCCTTTGCACAGGCCCTAAAGGGAATGATGCCTCCAGCGGAGAAGAACCTCGCGGTTTTCGTGGACGGCCCGAACATCCTGCGCAAGGAGCTAAACATCGACCTCTCGGACATAAAGAAGAGCGCGAGCAAGTTCGGGACCATAAAGATCGGCAGGGTTTTCATAAACCAGTACGCCTCGAACAAGCTTCTAGAGGCCGTGGTCAACCAGGGCTTTGAAACCATTGTAACCGTGGGCGATGTGGATGTTTCAATGGCCGCGGACGCGGTCGAATCCATCTACAACCCGAACATCCACGGCCTTGTGATTGTCACAAGGGATTCCGATTTCGTGCCCGTGATAGTGAAGGCGAAGAGGAGCGGCAAGCAGACAATAGTGATGCTCGCGCAGCAGGCAAGCTCCTCATCTCTCAAAAATAATGCCGACCACGTAGTGGTCTTGGGGAAGTGAACCGCATGAACCTTCCTGTCGGGGAAAATATCACGCGCGGGCTCAACCTAAAGGAGATTGATGTAAGAAGGCTCATCGAGGGGCTTTTCGAGAAAGGGTTTTCGGGTTACATTGTATCAACGCTCGAAGGCTTTGACGGCATAGAGGAAGGGGTTTTGATTTTTCGGGAAGGGGTGCTCGCCGCATCGCTCTATGAGTATGATTTGCACGACATCACGGTTTTCGGCGACAGCGCGGTTGCACAGGTTTTCAACTCCTTTGCCGCGGAGTACGTGGTCGCAGACCTAATAATGCTAACCGAGCAGCAGGTCGACCTTGTCACAGCATTCAACGACAAGAGCAAGCTGCAAAGGCCTGTTTCGAAAAATGATGTCGCAAGGCTTTTGCCAAAAGTCTTTTCGCAGCAGTTCGCAAAGGATGTGCTAAAACACGTGCAAGGCGATGAGGAATCGAAGAGTGACGTTTTTAAAAAGCTTGGATTGAGTGGATTGGGTGACTGAATGCTGAAAAGCGCGCAAAAATTTCTCAAGGCATTCGCTGAGCAGGTGCTCGGCATTGACGAGACATCGGTGCCGACTTCGCACCTGCGGCTTTTCGAGGATTACCTCGGCAAAAACCAGTTCGACACGGGCACTGAAGATGTGAAAAAGTTTTTCGCGGTGCTAAAAAAGAAGCACCTTGTGGACAACATTGTCGTTGCGGGCCTCAATGGCTGCTCCATCGCCTCCACGAACAACGGCGGCTCGATTGCGGAAGCGGTCACAGGCGCGGCGCTGTTCAATTACGTGAAATCCGAGATTCCCAAGAGCGAGGCGCTCATGGTCAAGTCGGCGGCGAACTCCGGCTGGCACATGATTTTCCCTTCCAACAAGAAGCTCTACATTGTGAAGGCCTCTTCGGACCTCTCGATGGTCGAGCTTCGGGCGCTTGCCAAAGAGATAGAGTCCTTCCTTGCAGGCAAGGAGCCCGATTAGGCTTTTTTGGCCCCAAGCCGAAGGAAGCTTTTTATTTATAGCCTTTATTGTTCTTTTAAGTGGTTCTAATGGGAAGGGTAATTGCACTGGTTTCAGGCAAGGGCGGGGTTGGGAAAACCACTATCACCGCAAACCTTGGCATCGCGCTCGCAAAAAGGGGGCTCAAGGTCTGCCTCGTTGATGCCGACATAGCGATGGCAAACCTCTCACTTATACTCAACATGCAAAATTCCCCAATCACCCTGCACGATGTCCTCCTTGGCGAAGCTAATGTCCAGGACGCCATCTATGATGGCCCATCGGGGCTAAAGTTCATGCCCTCCGGTTTGAGCCTCGAGAATTACAGGCGAGTCGATTCTGAAAGGCTGCAATCGGTAATTGAGCAGGTGAGGCCGCAGTTCGATTTCGTGCTGCTCGACTGCGCCGCGGGAATAGAGAAAAATGTCATGGCCGCGGTTTCCGCATCCGATGAAGTCCTTTTGATTGCGATTCCCACAAGCCCGAGCATTGCGGATGTGCTGAAAGCCAAAATCACGGCGCAAAGGCTCGGCAGCAAGCCGATTGGGGTAATAATAAACCTAGTCAGGCAGGAGAAAGGCGAGATAAAGAAGGACGACATCATGAAGATGCTCGAGCTCCCTGTTCTCTCAATTATCCCACACGATGATGAGATGAGGCGCAGCACAATGCAGGAAACGCCGAAGCCGGTGATACTCTTCAAGCCCTCCGCGCCTTCATCCATTGCAATACAGAAAGCCGCTGCAAAGCTCGCAGGCCTCGCGGCGCCCGAAGCCGAGAAAGGCTCCGGCTTGTTTGCCGCCCTTTTAAATAAGTTGCGCTCCATATTCAAGTTAAAACAGAAAGAAGCGGTTGATGATGAACAATAGGCCTTTTGATTTGCTCAACGATTCGCTCGGAAAGCCGGTGCTAATAGAGCTAAAGGAGAGCGTTTCCGTGCGCGGCACGCTCATGGCATTCGATGTGCACATGAACATAGTGCTAGAAAATGCCGAAAAGCTCGAGAACGGCGAGCCGAAGAACAAGTACGGCAAGCTCCTCTTGCGCGGGGACAACGTGCTGCTGATAAGCCCATAAAACTAATTTCTAACCGGCTTTCAAGATATTTTTTGCACCGGCAGTGACGTCTAAATCCTAATATATTTGGATAATTGATTTTTTTGTATGCAAAGGCTTTCTGAAGGCGAACTGTTTCTTGTAAAAACAATGATTGAAAGCGGCGAGTCTTTAGCCCAAATTTCACAAATAACGGGCAGGAGAAAGTCTACCTTATATTTCCATTATAAAAAAATACTGGGAAAAAAATTCCAAGAGCCGAAATTTGAAACCAATTTTTCCGAAATCGAGGGTGAGATAGCCGGGATTTTTGCAGGTGACGGAAGCCAGCATTACCAAAAATCAAATTGGCAGTACCAGGTGAATGTTCATTTTGGAAATTTGGAATACGCTGAATATGTAAAGCAATTATTTGACAAATATTTTAACAAAAACTTCCGATTGACGAAAGAATCAAAAGGCCGGTATAGATTA